>NZ_JBFUGE010000424.1:0-5180 GCF_056403075.1 Ideonella sp. P3_A4
CAACGGTAGGCGATGCCGAAGATCCAGGTCGATACGCGCGAGTCGCCGCGGAAGGAGCCGGCCTTTTGCCAGACGATCCAGAAGCAGTCGTTGATGACCTCGTCGATGATGTCGGGCCGCCGCGTCAGGCGCGACAGGAAGCGCGCCAGCCGGCGGTGGTACGGCCGGTACATCTCGGCCAACGCCGTGCGGTCGCCGCCGGCCATCCGGCGCAGCAGCGAACTGTCGGTGTCGTCGTCGTCAGGTGGGGGGCTCGGGTTCATCGGCGGCGGCTGTGCATGCCGGTAAGTGCGGGGGCCGTGCCGAAAGGTTGCCTTGCGGGCAAAAAAAGTGCCAGCGGTTTCGAACCGAGCATGGAACCGACAGGTTGCTCCGGCCGGCTCAGAACAGCCAGCTGACGCTGAAGGTGGTGTGCGGCTCGGCGAGGCGCTGCATGTAGAACTGGGCGCTGTCGCTGGCATGGAGATAGCGCAACGCTGCACGCCAAGGTCCCGATTGCCAGACCACCCCGGCATCGGCATAGGTGTACCAGACGCCCGGCCACCAGAACATTTCGGTCCGTCCCAGGCCAGCGGCCAGGGACCATTGCTCCGTCAAAGGCCAGTGCAAGCCCAGGTCGATGGCCGGGTACAGGTGCGAATCACCTTCGTCCAACTGTGCGGCAGACAGATCCAGCGACCACAGATCGCGGTAGCTGGCACCGAGGCCGAGCTCGGTCCGGTTGTAGAAGCGGTAGTAGCCGCCGCCCGGGTAGGCGTAGGCGCCGAGCCGGGCCTGCAGCTGCCAGTTCTCGTTGGCGTTCCAGTAGGCGCCGACGCGGGCGACGGCCTGGTAGTCGTGGACATGCTCGAGCGGTGCACTCAGCGTCAGGGTGGCCGACCAGTGGGCGCCGTCAGACAACGCGAGCAGGCCCTGCGCCGCGGCCTGGAGCGGCCAGTACGAGACGCCACGCTCGGTCAGGTCGCTGGCCAGCGAGGCCTCGCCATTGAGCGTCCAGGACTGGGCGGACGCGGCGCTGCTGCAGAGCAGCGCGGCAACGCCGGCCAGCAGCCAACGTGTAGCAGGGCTGTCGAGCCGGCGGCAGCGCACCGGCGGCAAGCCCTGCGTGTTCATCCCGCCATCGCCTCGCCCAGGCGGATGGCACCGCCCGGTGCCCACGCGGGGTTGAAGCGCAGCGGTTGCCCGTCGGCGCGGCGCGGAAACAGCATCACCACCGTCGAGCCGAGCAGGAAGCGGCCCATCTCTTCGCCCTGGCGCAGCGCGATGTTCTCGTTGTGGTACGCCCACTCGCGCAGGTGGCCTGGCCGCGGCGGGTTCACCACGCCATGCCACACGGTGGCCATGCTGCCAACGATGGTGGCGCCCACCAGCACCAGCAGGAAAGGGCCGAGCGGGCCGTCGAACAGGCAGACCACCCGCTCGTTGCGGGCGAACACCCCCGGCACGCCGCGGGCCGTGGTCGGGTTGACCGAGAACAACTCACCCGGCACGTGGATCATGCGCAGCAGCCGGCCATCACAAGGCATGTGGATGCGGTGGTAGTCGCGCGGGCTCAAGTACAGCGTCGCGAACGAGCCGCCATGGAAGTGCGCGGCCAGCGCCTGGTCACCACCGACCAGCGCCGCGGTCGTGTATGAGTGGCCCTTGGCCTGGAAGATCTGGTCGCCCTCGATCGCCCCGAACTGGCTGATGGCCCCATCGACCGGGCAGATCAGCGGCGCCTCGGCGATCGGCCGCGCACCGGGCTTCAACGGCCGGGTGAAGAAGGCATTGAAGCTCTTGTAGGCCGTGATGTCGGGTTCGGCCGCCTCGGCCATGTTGACACCGTAACGGTCGACGAACCAGCGGATCACCCCGGTCGTCATGCCGCCACCCTCCTTGCGCGCCAAGGCACCCATCAGCGAGGTCAGGGCCTGCTTTGGCAGCAGGTATTGCGGCAGCACGCGCAGGCGATCGGACACGGCAGGCGTTCAGAGTGAAAAATGGCCGGCCATTCTAGGATCGGATCGGCGGCTGATCGGCTCGCCGTTGATAGCATCGGCGCCACGTGAAGAGGGATACAGGGAGAAAAGAAGAGTGACGCAGCGATTCACATGGCGCCGCATGGCGCGAGCCTGGGTGCTCAGTGCCGCCGGGGGGCTGGGCTTGGCTTGTCTCCCTGCACCGGCCGATGCGGCCGAGTATCAGCGGGGCAGCGCCCCAGCCTGGGTTCAAAACCTGCCGCTGGACATGGAGGCGAAGCCCCCACTGGGCCAAGCCAGCAACGGTGTGCACTATCTGTTGGCGGACCAGCAGATTCAGCTGGAGGCCAGTGGGAAGACCACCTTTCGACGCTCGGCCAGCCGCGCACTGAACGAGCGCGGCGTCGAGTCGGTGGCTCAGGTCAGCGTTGATTTCGACCCGTCCTATCAGCGTCTGACACTCCATTCGTTGAAGGTCTATCGCGATGGTCGGGTGCAGGATCGCTTGCCTTCGGCGCAGATCAAGGTGCTGCAACGAGAGTCGGAGCTGGAGTACCAGGTCTACGATGGAAGCAAGACGGTCGACGTCGTGCTCGAGGACATTCGCGTTGGCGACATCGTTGAGTACGCCTACAGCCTGAGAGGAAGCAACCCGGTTTTTGAAGGTGCCGAGTTCGGGCGCATGGACATGCGCTGGCGCGTTCCTGTGCACCATCTCTTCCGTCGCCTGCGGGTGCCCGCAGGCCGCGATGTCCAAATCAAATCGCCGCAGGATGGAGCGGCCCCGGCGATCCACACAGCGGCAGGTTGGGATGAACGCGTCTGGCAGGCCCATGACGTCGCGCCATTTGCGCGCCAGAATGACGCGCCACGCTGGTACGACCCCTACGCCGCGGTGCAGTGGAGCGAATTTACCGACTGGGCCGCGGTGGCGCGCTGGGCCGAGCCGTTGTATGCGGAGCCGGCTCGCCTTTCGGGCCCATTGCGGGCCGAGGTCGATCGCATTGCTGCGAAATCCGCATCACCCGAGGATCGGCTGCGTGAAGTGCTGGCCTTTGTGCAATCGCAAATTCGCTACCTGGGCGTTGAGGTGGGTCCCGGATCGCATGCGCCGCGCTCGCCGGAAACCGTGCTTGCGCGCCGCTATGGTGATTGCAAGGACAAGGTTCGGTTGGCGGTCACGATGTTGCACGCATTGGGTGTGACCGCTTATCCAGCCCTGGTCGACACGCGCCTTCGTCAGGTTGTGGCGGACCAACTCCCCTCGCCTGGGGCGTTCAACCACGTGATACTGCACGCGCGCGTGGGCGATAAGGAGTTCTGGCTGGACCCGACACGGGCACCCCAAAAAGGCAGCCTGGATCGCCTGGCTCAGGCGAGCTTTGGCAGAGCCCTGTTGCTGGACGGCCGATCGACTGACCTCGCGACGATGCCGGTGCCCGCCAACGCCGAATACCGTCGTGAGATCGCGATGGACATTGATGCATCGCACGGATTCGGACAGGCTGTGACGATGCAGGTGCGCACGACCTATGAAGGTGCGAGCGCCGACGAAATGCGTGACACCCTGCGCAACGACAACCTCGACGATCTGCAGCGCAACTATCTCAACTACTACCTGCGCTCCTATCCCAGCCTCGTGCAGGACAAGCCGCTGACCTTTGCGGACGACGAGCAGGCCAACCGTCTGGTGACGACGGAGTTCTACCGCGTCGACTCGTTGTGGGCGAAAAACCCGTCCGAGGGCAAGCCCGTGGTGTATCTGTACGCACCGGACATGAAGCACATGCTGGCGAGGCCCGACGACACCGTGCGGACGGCGCCGTTGGCACTGGAGCATCCCGAAGATTTGACGGTCAAGCTGTCGGCCGTGCTGCCGGAGGAACGATCGATCGAGGGTTCGAGCCGGCGCGTGCGCAGCAAGGCGTTCGAATTTGACGAGATGACGCGCTTTGCCGACCACACGCTGCAGCTGACCTACCACTATCGCAGCTTGACTGACCACGTGAAGGCAGGGGACCTGCCAAGCTACCTTTCGGAGCTTGAGGCAGCGCGCCGCATGGTGGGCTACACACTCCGGCCCGTCGACAAGCCAAGCCGCAACGCGTTTGCATCTTGGGTGACCGTGTTGGCTGGGCTGTTGACGTTCGCGCTTGGAGGTTGGATTGTTCCCGCTGCGTTGAGGGTTCACGCAGATCGGCCTATGGACGACCAGACAGGCACGGCTCCGCTGCCCACGGAATACCTGTTGGCCACCGGCCATGGCCTGCTGCACGCACCCTTCGCCGCCTTGGTTTGCCTGACGCTGTTGATTGGCGGGCTGTACGGCAGGGTTGATCTCATGGGCTGGTGGGGCGTATTGCTGGCCTGGATCATTCACAAACTCTGGGCCGTCTATTGGACCGACCACTGGATTGAGTGGTCCGACAAGCGAGCCAGCAACCCGACCGAATTGCACATCCAGGCGATCAAACGTCGTCTGCCTCTAGACAGGATCTTCGCAAGGCGGAATGCGCTGGCTACCGGGCGGCGGGCCCCTTGAACAACGCCACCCACCCTTCATGCCCCAACTGCTCCAGCGTCTCGATGTTGCGCTCGTAGATCGCCTCGGCGTCGGGGAAGGCTTCGACGGCGCGGTCGATGCTCGCTTCGCGCAGCAGGTGCAGCGTGGGGTAGGGCGAGCGGTTGGTGTAGTTCGAGATGTCGTCGGCGTCGGCGCCCGCGAACTGGAACTGGGGGTGAAAGCTGGCGACCTGCAGCGTGCCTTCGAGACCCAACCGCTCCAGCAGCTCGTCGGCGATGCCGAGGAAATCGTTGAAGTCGAGGAAGTCCTGCAGCACCTGCGGATGGACGATCAGCGTGGTGTCGGTCTGCTCCGGGTCGGTCGCGACCAGGTGCTGCAACTCGTGTTCCAGCTCGGCCAGCAAGACGGCGGCGTCGGTGGTGTTGCTCAGCACATAGCGCACCTGCCCCTTGGCCTGCACGCTCTTGGCGAAGGGACACAGGTTCAGGCCGATGACGGCCTTGTCGAGCCAGTCGCGGGTGTCGGCAATCGGGTCGGGCGCGCCGGCGCCAGTGCTCTCGGGGGCATTCATGAGGGCATTGTGGCGCGGTGACAATCGGCGCCATGGCTGCCGACTCTTCTTCCACCGACTCTCCGACCCACGAAGCTTTTGTGCAGGTCACGCGCCTGCTGGCTGAGCTGGGGCACCCCCACCC
>NZ_JBFUGE010000425.1:0-5172 GCF_056403075.1 Ideonella sp. P3_A4
ATCGGGCATCGCGCGCAGCTGTGGCTGCGGCTGCGCTTGCGCCGCGGCCGACGCCGGCTGCAGCGCGGCAAAGGTGGTTGCCAGCGCCAGAGCGGCGGCTGAGATCAGGCCGCGCGGCGCGCGGCGGCCGGCCATCATGATGGCTTGGGAATGCATGGGTTCTCCTTGAAGAACGGCGAGAGAAAAGTCAGGTTCTGCCGCCCGATCACCGCGAGGCCCTAACGCTTGCGTTCGAGTCCCGCGGCAAACTGCTTGAGGGTCTCGGTCGGCACATCGCCCATCACGGTGACCCATTGGTCATCGCGCCGGGTCATCAGGGTGTGCGTCGCGCCGATCGAGCCGACGACCTCGCCTTGGTGCCGCTTTGGATCAAAAGGTTCGACAAAAAGCGAGACGTGGGTCAGTCCGTCGGAGTAAATGGACTGCAACACGACCGGCGCCGAGGGGCCGCCGCTCGGGTCCAGCGAGCGCTTGGCGCATTGCACCTGCTTGAACCCCGCCGGCAAGCTGGCCAGGCGCCAGCCCTCGTTGTCGAGGTTGGTGGGCAGCACGGCCGGCCGCACGACGCGGTAGCCGTCCAGATGGCGCAGCGGCTCGAGCACCAAGGCGGGCTTGGGCTTGCCGTCAAGCGCCAGTTCGGAGAAGGCGGCCGACTCCAGCATCTGGCCGTTGGGGGCCAGAATGTCGGCGCGCAGCAGCAACCCGGTCTGCCGTTCGGCCCACAGGCGCTGGCTGAAGCGCAGTGCGTCGCGCGCCTTCAGCAACGCGACCTCGGCCTCGTAGCCGGCCACACGGTCGACGCCCAGCGGGCGCAGCTCGTAGGACTCCAGTACGCGCAACTCGCCGCCCGCCATCAGGGCAGGAAAGCTTGCTCGCACGTCGCGCTGCTCGACCACGGCCACCCGCACACGCGGCCACACGGTGTGCACTTCGTCGTTGTGGCGGAGCATGCTGCGAGCCTCGCCATCGAGGGCGACGACGCTTTCGTATTGCTGATCACCGTCCACGAAATGGGTGACGCGCGAACTGCTGAACGAGGTGGCCGTGCTGACCACCAAGGTGCCGTGGTAGTTGCGCTGCAAGGCGGCTTCGTGAAGGCGCATCAACCAGCTGCGGGGATCGACACTGCGCTGCCGTGCATCACTGGCAGCGCTGCCACCGTCCTGCGCGAAGACCAGCGCGGGCAGCACCCACGCGGCTGCGAGACCGGCCACCGACAGCCGCCGTGCCCGCGTGGAGCGACTGCCCACCCCGACCCGCAGCATGGCCCGCAAGCGTGTCCTCATCGGCCGGCGGTCACTGACCGTCAGGCGTGACCGCCACTTGCCGTACGCCGCCTGGCACGCTCAAGGTCGAGCCCTGAGCAAATTGCCGGTGCGCGTTCAGGTAGCGGTCCAGTTCGGGGTTGCGCAGCATGTCACCCACCTGCACCGCGCTGGCACCGACGGACGGGCCGGCGGCGACGGTTTGCGCGCCGGTCTGCACCTGCAGTGCCACAGGACCGGCCGAAACCGTGGGCTGCGGACCCGAAGAACTCATCACCACCAATGCGCCGGTGACCATCACGCCGGCCGCCATCGCCATCGGCGCGCCCCAGCGTTGGCGCCGGCCGCCGGCCACGGCCAGCTGGGCCCCGGCGGAGGCCACCGCGGGCACCACGCTGTCGGCCCGCGCTGGTGCCAGCACCACCGGCTCTTTGGCCAGCCGTTCGCGCAAGGCCAGCAAGAAGGCCTGGTCGTGTTCGGCGGCACTGGCCAGATCGTCCGAGCGCATCACGTCGCCGATCCATTGGTAGCTGTGCCATCGCGCGCGCAGTGCGGCGTCGTCGCGCCAACCTTCGAAGCTGGCCCGGACTTCGGCCGCGTCAGCCTCGCCATCGCACAGGGCCGACAGCTGCAACCAGCGGCGTTCGTTTGGGTCGTCAACAGAATGGGTCATGAGGGAACTCCAAGCTCGGCGGATTCGGTTCTTGTTACCAGCGCTCACCGTCACGCGTGTCCAGCAGCGGCCGCAAGCGCAGTGCGATCGCTTCACGGGCGCGAAAGATCCGCGACCGCACCGTACCGATGGGGCAATTCATCACATCCGCAATCTCTTCGTAGCTGAGGCCTTCGATTTCGCGCAGCGTGATCGCCTGCCGCAAGTCCTCTGACAAGGCTTCGATCGCCGCGTTCACCGTGGCCGCGATCTCCTTGCTGGCCAGCAAGGCGTCGGGCGTGGCCATGTCGCTTGGTTCCAAAGTCCGGCGCGAAGTTTCGTCGTCATCGTCACTTCCGGCGAGTGCCGCGTCGGTCACCAGCGGATCGCGCTTCAGGTCGACCAGCGCCTTCTTGGCGGTGTTGACGGCGATCCGGTAGAGCCACGTGTAAAAAGCGCTGTCGCCGCGGAACTGCGGCAGCGCCCGGTAGGCGCGGATGAAGGTTTCCTGGGCGATGTCGGGCACCAGGTCGACGTCGCGCACCATGCGGCCGATGAGGCGTTCGATGCGGCGCTGGTATTTGACGACCAGCATCTCGAAAGCGCGCACATCGCCTTGCTTGACTCGCTCGACCAGCGCGGCGTCGACGTCGGGCCCGGCGGCGGTCATGCAGACGCTCCGTTGGCCGGCGACGTCACGGCAGGCGAGGTCGCACGAGCCGGCTGGCCGAGTGCCACCCGCAGGCGGTGCCAGGTGGCAGGCGCATCCCTGCGTTCCAGCGGGAGCCAGACCAAGCGGTGGCCGAGCCCGCGGACGCGCAGCAACAAGGCATGGCCCAGGTCGATCTGGATCACCGGCGTGCCCAATTCTTCGGCATCTGTACCGGTCAGCATTTGCCACCCGGTGCCATCCCAGCGCAGGCGCTGCTCATGGCGCCGTGCGGCGTGGCGCCACCAAAGCGTGGCCGCTGAGGCAGCTGCGAGCAGCCCAAGGGCAACACCGCACCACGTCACCGTGTCGCCCACCAGCCGCATCGCCCGGGCATGCGAGCCCAGCCACAGCAGCGGCGTGACCATGGCCAAAGCGACCAGCACGGCACCCGCCGCGGCCCAAAAGCCAAGGCGAGCCAGGGGGTGGTCGGCGGGGGGCGCTGCGCGCATGCGGCGCGAGGCTGTTGACTTCGGGGCCGCCGCGTCAGATGCGGCCGAACACCAGCGTGCCGTTGGTGCCGCCGAAGCCGWAGTTGTTCTTCACCGCCAAGTCGATCTTCATCTCGCGCGCGGTGTTGGCGCAGTAGTCCAGGTCGCACTCGGGGTCCTGGTTGAAGATGTTGATCGTCGGTGGCGACACCTGGTCGCGCAGCGCGAGCACGGTGAACACCGACTCGATACCACCGGCGCCACCGAGCAGGTGGCCGGTCATCGACTTGGTGGAGTTCACGACCAGCTTCTTGGCGTGGTCGCCAAAGGCCAGCTTGATCGCGTTGGTTTCGTTCAGGTCACCCAGCGGCGTCGAGGTGCCGTGTGCATTCAGGTATTGGACCTGGTCCGGGTTGATGCCGGCGCTGCGCAAGGCCGCCTTCATCGAACGCTTCGGGCCGTCCACGTTGGGGGCGGTCATGTGGTACGCGTCGCCACCCATGCCAAAGCCACGCAGCTCGGCGTAGATCTTGGCACCGCGCTTTTTCGCGTGCTCGTACTCTTCGAGCACCAGCACGCCGGCGCCCTCGCCCAGCACGAAGCCGTCGCGGTCCTTGTCCCAGGGGCGGGACGCGGTGGCGGGGTCGTCGTTGCGGGTCGACAGCGCACGCGCCGCGGCAAAACCGCCGACGCCCAGCAGCGACACCGTCGCTTCGGAGCCGCCGGCTACCATCACGTCGGCATCGCCGTATTCAATCAAGCGCCCGGCCTGGCCAATGCAGTGCAGGCCAGTGGTGCAGGCGGTGACGACCGCCAGGTTCGGGCCGGTGAAGCCGTAGCGGATCGCCAGGTGACCCGAGATCATGTTGATGATCGAGGCCGGTACGAAGAACGGCGAGATGCGGCGTGGGCCGCGCTCGAAGGCCGTTTTCGCAGTGGCTTCGATTTCAGGCAGACCACCGATGCCCGAGCCGATCATGCAGCCGATGCGTTCGGCCGTTTCTTCGGTGAGCTGGTCGTTGGTGAGCAAACCCGCGTCACGCACAGCCTGGATCCCAGCCGCCATCCCGAAATGGATGAAGCTGTCCATGTGCTTGGCTTCCTTGCCCGGGATGTACTCCTCGAGCGGAAAGCCTTTGACCTCGCCCGCGAACTGGCAGGCAATGCCCGAAGCATCGAACCTGGTGATCGGAGCGATACCCGAGCGGCCGGCCAAGATGTTGGCCCAGCCTTCGGAAACGGTATTGCCGACCGGGCAAACGAGGCCCAGGCCGGTGATGACGACACGTCGGGTCATGCGTTCGAAATGCTGATCGCAGGCGGCCGGAGGCAGRCCGTCCGAAAGGGCTTAGGCCTTGGCGTGAGCCTTGGCGTAGTCGATTGCCAACTGCACCGTGGTGATCTTCTCGGCTTCTTCATCGGGGATCTCGATGCTGAACTCGTCTTCGAGGGCCATCACCAGCTCCACGGTGTCCAGCGAGTCGGCGCCGAGGTCGGCCACGAAAGCCTTCTCGTTGCTGACGTCCGCTTCGGGTACGCCCAGTTGCTCGGCAATGATCTTCTTGACGCGTGCTTCGATATCGCTCATGACTCCTCCAGGAGGTTGCGTAAAACGGGCCGGATTCTACGCTGGCAGGTTACCAGCGCCGGCGGTGGAAATCAGTTCATGAACATGCCGCCATTGACGTGCAGTTCAGTGCCAGTGATGTAGCCGGCTTCAGGCGACGCGAGGAAGGCCACGGCATGGGCGATCTCGCTCGGCTGGCCCAGGCGCTGCAGCGGGATCTGCTGCAGCAGCGCGGTCTTCTGGGCTTCGGGCAGGGCGTCGGTCATGTCGGTGGCGATGAAGCCGGGGGCGACACAGTTGACGGTGATCGCGCGGCTGCCCAGCTCACGGGCCAATGCAYGGGTCATGCCAGCCACGCCCGCCTTGGCAGCTGCGTAGTTGGCCTGGCCTGGGTTGCCCGAGGCGCCGACGACCGATGTGATGCTGATGATGCGGCCGTAGCGCTGCTTCATCATGGGGCGCATCACCGCGCGCGACAGACGGAAGACGGCTTTCAGGTTGGTGTCGAGCACCGCGTCCCAGTCATCGTCCTTCATGCGCATGGCCAG
>NZ_JBFUGE010000426.1:0-5141 GCF_056403075.1 Ideonella sp. P3_A4
CCGATCACCATGCCATCTCACCCTTCCTGACCTTGGCGCCGATGTCCAGCGCCAGGCCCAGCCCGGCATCCGGGTAAGCCGACTTCATCGCGCCGATCAGCGCGTTCGCATCGCTCGCCTTGGCGGCCTCGGCGTCGAAGCGCTGCAGGTAGTCGCGGGTGCTGCGAATGCTGGCGACATCCAGCGGCGTGCCGGCGGCCATGTGGCCGGGCACGACCACCGTCGGCTTCAGCGCGATCAGCTCGTCGAGCTGGGCCAGCCAGGCTTGCCGCTCTTCGGGCCGCTGCGTGTCGGCCGTCCAGACGTGCAGGTTGCCGAACACAGCGATGTTGCCAAGCACGGCGCCGATCGACGGGATCCAGACATAGGGGCGGTGAGCCAGCACACCGGTTGTGCCACGCAGCTCGACGGCCTGGCCGTCGATGGTCAGTGTGTTGTTGGCCAGCGCCTGCGGCAGCACCGGGTTGGTCGGCGCATTGGCGCCCATCTTCGGGCCCCAGAACGCCAGCTTGGCGCTCATCTTGGCCTGGATCTTCTCGCGCACCGCGGGCGAGGCGACGACCTGGGCCTGCGGAAAGACGGCCTTCAGCGTCTCGGCACCGAAGTAGTAGTCCGGGTCGGCGTTGCTGACGAGGATGGTCTTCAGCGACTTGCCCGTGTCCAGCACGTTGGCGGCGATGCGGTACGCGTCGGCGCGGGTGAAGCCGGTGTCGATCACCATCGCTTCGGTGGCACCACTGACCACCACGGCATTGACATGGAAGCTGTTGCTGCCGGCGTTGTAGACCTGGATCTGCAGCGGCGGATTGGCGCCCGCAGCGTCGGCGTTGAACGAGAGGGCCAGCGTGGCGGCGATGAGGCTTTGGCGGATCACGGTGTCGTCCTTTGTTTCGCGATGAAATTGAGGCCCCCAGGGCCGGGACATGCCCGGCCCGCCCCCCGCGGGGGATCAAGAAGCTCGGGAGCGGCCCTTCGCTTCTTGGCGAGGTGGACGCACTTTAGTTTCACAAATCGAGCAGATAAACTGCCTGAATCGCGCATATCTGTTTCTCAAAACAATCAAATTGATGGACCGAATCACGGCCATGCAGGTTTTCGCCGAGGTGGCGACGAGCGGGAGCTTCAGCGCCACGGCACAGCGCTTGGACATGTCACGGGCCATGGTCACGCGCCATGTGGCGCACATCGAGCAATGGCTCGGTACCCGCTTGCTGCAGCGGACCACGCGCCGGGTGACCCTCACCGATGCTGGCGAACAGGCCCTGCGACGCTGCCAGCAACTGCTGGCGCTGGTGGCCGAGGCCGAAGACGAAATTGCCCCACCCGACGGCGTCTTGCGAGGGCAGTTGCGGGTGACCTGCAGCATGTCGTTCGGCCATTCCCACCTGGCCGCCGCACTGAGCGACTTCCTGGCGCTGCACCCGCAGCTGAAGATCGATCTGGACCTCGGCGACCGCGCGCTGAACCTCGTCGAGGCGCGCATCGACCTGGCAATCCGCATCAGCAACGACCCCGACCCGATGCTGGTGGCGCGTCCTTTGGCCCCTTGCGATTCGGTGCTGGTGGCCTCACCCGCCTACCTGGCGGCCCACGGCACGCCAGAGCGGCCGTCGGACCTGACCCAGCACACGTGCCTGGGCCACGCCAACTTCGGGCGCAGCGTCTGGCACTTCACGCGCGAAKGGCAAAGCGAGCAGGTCAGCGTCGGCACTCGCATGACGGCCAACGACGCGACAGCCTTGCTGCACGCAGCCCTCGCCGGTGGCGGCATCGCGCTGCAGCCCACCTACTTGGCCCAGGTGCACATCGCCAGCGGGGCGCTGCGCGAGCTGCTGCCGCAATGGCAGTTGCCGCCGATGGCGATCTACGCGCTGTACCCGTCGCGCCGGCATTTGTCTCCCGCCGTGCGCGCGCTGCTGGACTTTCTGGTGGAACGTTTTTCGACGCTGCCCTGGTAGCTCAGGCCGGCAGCCAGCTGCCGCCGGCGGGCACCCAATCGCAATCGAAGATCTCGCGCAGTGGTTCGGCCTGCAACATCTCTTGCACGGTGCCAGCACGCCAACGGCCGTCGCCCAGCAAGGCCAGCACATGCGTCGCGGCGCGCGCCACCCAGTGCATGTCGTGACTGCTCATCACGAGCGCACGACCGGGGCGGCGCGTCACCCAATCGGCGGCCCATCGGGCCACCAGGCCTTGGTGCGCCGGGTCCTGAAAGGCAATCGGTTCGTCCAGCAGCAGCAACGGCGCGCCCTGCACTGCCGCTTGTGCGATCGCCACGCGCTGCCGCTCGCCGCCGGACAGCTGTGTCAGCACGCGGTCGCTCAGCTCGGCGATGTCGAGTTGCGCCAGGTCGGTGTCCAGATCCGCTGCAGCGTCGGCTTGAACCACCGACAAATCGAGCAGGCGGCGCACCGGCAAGGCAAACCGGTCGGCCGATTGCTGCGGCATCCATGCGCGAAAACATGCAGCCTCCGCAGCAGGCCAGTCGCCCTGGGGCCTCTGGCGCCAGAAAACGTCACCCGCACGACCGGCCACCGGCAGGCCTGCCAGCGCGCGCAACAGGCTGCTCTTGCCCACCGCATTGCGGCCGATCAGGCACCAGCGCTCGCCGCTTTGCACGCGCCACCCGAGTTCACTGACCAGCCTGTGCTCGCCAGCCCACAGGTCCAGCTTGCGGGTCTCGATCAGGCTCATCGCGTGCCTCGGATCAGCAAGGCGATGAAGCACGGCGCGCCAAGCAAGGCCATCACGGCGCCCACCGGCAACTCCATTGGCGCGGCGACGATGCGAGCAACCAGATCGGCGCCGACCAGCAGCGTGGCACCGCCCAGCGCAGAGAGGCCAGCTAACTCGCGCGTGTGCTGCACACCTGCCAAGCGCCACGCCTGCGGTACCACCAGGCCGACAAACCCCACGGCGCCGGCCGTAGCGACGGCCAGCCCAACGGCCAGCGACGCGGCGATCAACAGCTCCAACCGCAAACGACGCACCGGCTCGCCCAACAAGCCCGCAGCCTCGGCGCCGAGCATCAAGCGGTCGACCGAGCGCCCACGCCACAGCAAGCCCAGCAGCAAGACGGCTGCCCCCGCCAAGCCCATGCCTCGGTCTTGCGCCGCCGACAAATCACCCACTAGCCAGAAAATGGCGCCACGCAGGCGCTCGTCCGGCGTCAACATCAACAGCAAGGTGGCCAGCGCGCCGAACAAGGCCGCCAGCATCGCGCCGACGAGAATCAAGCGCGGCGAAGCATCGTCCGATGAAGCCAGCGCCGAACGGGCCAGCAGCAACAGCAACGCCCCCGCGCCCAAGGCACCGAGGCCAGCGCCCAGCCACAAGCTCGTGCCGAGCAGCAGCGACAGCAAAGCGCCCACCGAAGCCCCGCCCGAAGTGCCCAGCACATACGGATCCGCCAGCGGATTGCGCAGCAGCACCTGCATCATCAAGCCTGCCAATGCGAGCAAGGCACCGACACCGGCTGCCGCCACCACGCGAGGCAGGCGTAAGGCCAGGATCAGGTTCATGTCCCACCCGCCACTGCCCACAGCCAGCGCAGCCGCGACCAACAGCCCGGCAGTGCCAAGGGCCAAGCTCCAGCGCAACGGCATCGACGGATGGCTCAGGGCTTGGCTCAAGGGGCGTGGTGGGCAGGCAGCAGAGGGGCAGCGCATTGTCCATGCCAAGCTGCACACGGCGGCGCGGCGCCCCAGGGGCAAGCCCGGGCTCGGTGCCGGTAACCCATGCCTACAATTGGGTTTCCCCAGTCTCCCCCGAAGGCCCATGTCACGCCTGCCGGATCTTGCCGAGCGCATCGACCGCCTCGTGCTGCGCCACGAGGAACTCGCCCGCACCAACGCCTTGCTCACCGAGCAATTGCAGAGTGTGACGGCCGAACGCGACAGCCTGAAATCGCGCCTGGCCGCGGCCCGCTCGCGCATCGACGCGCTGCTCGACCGCCTGCCGATCGAAAAGGCCACACCGGGGTCTGGTGAATGAAGCAACTGGAAGTGACGATCCTCGGCCAGAGCTACTTGCTCGCTTGCCCGGAAGGTGGCGAATCGCTGCTGCACGCGGCGGTCGCGACAGTCGACAGCGAGATGAGCGCCATCCGCGACGCCGGCAAGGTCAAGGCCCGCGAACGCATGGCCGTGCTGGCCGCGTTGAACCTGGCCTACCGACTGGCCGAGCGGCCAGCGGCCCCGCCTGCACGCGCCGCCAACGATGACACGCCGCTGTCAGACAGCGAAGCCAACACGCTGGTCAACAGCCTGATCGAGCGGCTCGATGCAACACTCGGCGACGATGGTCAACTTCTGTGAGACAAGGCTGGGCGCGCGGCCTCGCAGCGCCTAGAATCAAACCGTCCACCGCATCTGCGTGGGTTTTATATTTCCTTGAACCGATGCTCTCGCGAGCCGGGGCTTGGAACATTGCCCGGCTGGTGTGATCGTCTCGCGTCAGATGAACCCGACGCCGCGCTGACCTCGCCCACCTGAATCCCTGGGTTCAGGAATGCGGCCCACGGTTTGCGGTGGACACCTTATTCGCCACGCTGCAGGCGCAAATCCAGGGCACATTTGTGATGCCCCTCAGGTCATGCCCCAATACTGGCTGATGAAGAGCGAGCCCGACGAGGCCTCGATCGACCACCTCGCTGCCGCCCCCGACCAGACCCTGCCGTGGACAGGCGTGCGCAACTACCAGGCGCGCAACTTCATGCGCGATGTGATGCGCGTGGGCGACGGCGTGCTGTTCTATCACTCGTCATGCCCTGAGCCTGGCGTCGCCGGCTTGGCCGAAGTGGCCAGCACCGCCTACCCTGACGCGACCCAGTTCGACCCCGACAGCCCCTACTACGACGCCAAGGCCAAACGCGAAGAGCCGCGCTGGCAGCATGTCGACGTCAAGCTCGTCAAGAAGACGCGGTTGCTGCCGTTGAAGGAAATGCGCACCGCGCCGCAACTGGCCGAGATGCGCCTGCTGCAGCCGGGCAATCGCCTGTCGATCACGCCCGTTTCGCCGGCTGAATGGCGCGCCGTGCTGAAGCTGCTGGGCGAATAGCCGGCCGATGACGAGCGCCTGATGAACTGGCTGGAGTTGTTGCCGCCGGCCTTGATCGCCGAGCTGTTGGCCCTGGGCGTGTG
>NZ_JBFUGE010000427.1:0-5135 GCF_056403075.1 Ideonella sp. P3_A4
GTGCCGTCCGGCCCGAGCACGATGGCTTCGATCTTGGTGCCGCCGAGGTCGACGCCAATCGCACAACCGTCTTCGAAAGACCCGTGTTCCAGCGACAAGCTCGGCATMGTCATGGCAGGCACCAACGAAAACGGCTCCCGGTGGAAGCCACGGGGAGCCGTTGAATTCTGGTGGCCTGGGGCGGAATCGAACCACCGACACGCGGATTTTCAATCCGCTGCTCTACCAACTGAGCTACCAGKCCAAGTAAGCCAAAAAGTATATCACGCCGCTCCGCCGCGCCGGTTGCGCGACAGATCGACCCCGAGTTGCTTGAGCTTGCGGTACAGGTGCGTGCGCTCCAGGCCGGTCTTCTCCGCCACACGGGTCATCGAGCCGTTCTCGCGCGCGAGGTGGAATTCGAAGTAGCTCTTCTCGAACGCATCGCGCGCCTCACGCAGCGGGCGGTCGAGGTCGAAGCTTTGCTCTGCCTGCGGCCCCAGGTCCACCGGCAGCACCGGCAGGCCCATGCCGCCGGTCATCGCCGATTCGACAGTCATCATCTCGACGCCACCACCCAGCATCGGCTGCGGGCTGGCCATCATCGTGACGGGCGCTGCGGCCGGTGCCTTGTTGGCCGGCGTGCGGGCCAGCGACTGCTCGACCGCGCGCAACAGTTTTTGCAGCGTGATCGGCTTTTCGAGAAAGGCGATGGCGCCGTACTTGGTCGCCTCGACTGCGGTGTCGATGGTGCCGTGCCCGCTCATCATGATGACGGGCATCGTCAGCAAGCCGCTCGAGCCCCACTCCTTCAACAGCGTGATGCCGTCGACGTCGGGCATCCAGATGTCGAGCAGGACCAGGTCGGGCCGCAGTCGCTCGCGCATGGCTCGCGCCTGCGCGGCGTTTTCCGCGAGCTCGATGGTGTGACCTTCGTCGGTGAGGATTTCCGACAAGAGGGCACGGATGCCCATCTCGTCGTCCACTACAAGAATCGTTGCCATGCATGTCCGCGGACCCCGGTGCCGCGCCGGCAAAAAACTGGCCGGCTCAAACGGGCGTAGGAGGGTCCGCGCGTTGTCCCTGTTCGCTGAAGCTTGAAAATGATAACGAAACCTGTGCCCCGGCCGGTCCACCGTCACCTCCCTCTCGTGGGGGCAGGTTGACGATGCGCACGCTGGCGCCATGTTCGTCGGCGATTTTCTTGACCACGGCGAGCCCGAGGCCAGTGCCTTTGCTCTTGGTGGTCACATAGGGTTCGAAGGCGCGTTTCTGCACTTTCTCGGCGAACCCAGGCCCATTGTCGGTCACTTTCAGGCGCAAAACGCGGGCGCGGCCGTCAGGATGACGCTCGAGCTCGGTACTGAGCAGCACGCGGGCGTCAGGCCGGCCGCTGCAGGCGTCGAGCGCGTTCTGTACCAGGTTGTGAATGACCTGGCGCAGTTGTGTCGGGTCGCCGCGCAGCAGCGGCGCCCCGCTGTCGACCTGCGCCACCAGGTGGCCCTGCTCTTGCGCGTCGCCATACAAGACCAGCACTTCGGCCACCAGCTCGTTCAGGTCCACCGGCTGCAATTGCGCGGCCGGCAGGCGGGCGTAGTCGCGAAACTCGTTGACGAGTTGCTTCATCGCTTGCACTTGAGAAACGATGGTCGCCACCGACCGGTTCAGCATCGCCTGGTCTGTGGGCTCGGCGAGCTTGGACTCGAGCTTGTGCTGCAGACGCTCGGCCGACAGCTGGATCGGCGTCAGCGGGTTCTTGATCTCGTGCGCGAGCCGGCGCGCCACCTCACCCCAGGCGGCAGTGCGCTGGGCGGAGACGACCTCGGTGATGTCATCGAAGACCATCAGCCGCGCACGCCCCGGCAGCGGCGCGCCGCGCACCAGCAGCGTGATGCTGTGGTCATTGCGATCGCCGCCCAGGCGCAGCTCGAACGCGTCTTGCCAGTGGTCGCGCTCGCCGTCTTCGGGGCTGGCCTGGTGCTGCTCGAAACGCTGCCAGACACCGTCAGCAAACTCAGTGAACCCCGGCACCTCGTTCAGCATGCGCCCAACGTAAGCCGACAAGGGCGCCCGCAGGATGCGCGTCGCGCCGGGGTTGACGGTGTCGATGTGGCGCTCGCGGTCGAACACGATCACGCCGGCGGTCAGGTTGTCGAGGATGGTCTGCAGCCGCGTGCGCGCACTGTCGAGTTGGCGCAGGCTGGCCTCGGCCTGCGCACGGGCGCTGCCGAGCTGCTCGGTCATGTCGGCGAAGCTGCGCGTCAGGCCGCCGATCTCGTCACGCGAGGCGAACACCGGCTTGGCCCCGAGGTCGCCTTCGGCCACCTGGCGCACGCCCTCGGCCAGCATCAGCAGGGGCCGCGCCAGCTGGTTGCCCAGCACCACCGCGAGCAGCACTGCACCGAACACCGACAACACCAGCGACAGCGTCAAGGTGCCGATGTACATGCGGCGCAAGCCCTCACGCGCGAGGATGCGCTGCTGGTACTCGCGGTAGGCCGCCTGCACGACCAGCGCATTGCCGGTCAACGCGCGCGGCAAGGGCTGCACCACCATCAGCGTGCGCTCTTCGTCGGTCAGCGACAGGCTGGCTGACGGCACCAGCGCCAATGCACGCACCCGCGCCCCCGGGCCCGTCACACTGACTTCATCTTCCAGCCCCTCGATCTGGCTGACCGAACGCTGCAGGCGCGCCAGCCGCATCAGCGCCAGCGCCGGGCGCTCGGCGCCCAGCACCGGGCTGGAACCGACGGTCAACTTGACCTTGCCGTCGGCGCCGAGCAGGGTGACCTCCTCCGCGCCGAGCTGTTCGCGCAGCCGCTCGAGCACCAAGGTGTTGGCGCCGCCACGGTCGGTCAAACGCTCCGCCGCAGTGCGCGTCTTGGCTTCCAGGTCAGCCGCCAGCGCCGCCAGCGTGTCCTTGCCCAGCGCCAGGCCTGCATCCAACGCCCGCTCGACGCGGGTGTCGAACCAGGCCTCGATGCTGCGCGAGACGAACTGGTAGCTGACCATGTAGATCAGCGCACCGGGCAGCACGCCAACCAGCGCGAAGATGCCGGCCAGCTTCAGCAACAGCCGGCTGCCGAACTTGCCCTGTCGGAAACGCAGCGCCAGCCGCACGCCGGCACCGACGAGGAACAGCAGCAGCAGCGTGGCGACCGCCGCATTGACCCAGAACAGCCAGACGAAGTGGCGTTCGTAGCGCGTCGGCCCCTGCGCCAGCAGCGACAGCACAAAGGCCAGCACCAGGCCCAGCCCGGCGGCCACCAACAGGGCGACGCCCCAGCCCCAGYGGGTCGACACCTTCATGCTGTCAACGAGCCGCTAAGCGACGGTAGCACTCTGGCGGCGCTGCGAACGCAGCCGCCGCATTCCAAGTGGCGTGCGCGGATCCGGCTTTGCCGGTCCGCTGCGCGAGCCCCCCTGGGGGGCAGGCCCCGGAAGGGGCCGTGGGGGCTCACGGTTCCACCCGAACCTTGCGCTCGACCGCCAACTGCCAGTCGGCCTGCGCGGCCAGGTCCAACTGCATCGGGCGCGGCAGCTGGTTGTTGTCGAGCCGGTAGCTGAACTCGACGTAGTAGCGCTCGCCGAACTCGAGCTGGTCGGTCTCGGCCAGCTTCCAGCGCGACGCGCGGGCCGCCATGTCCAACGCCTCTTCGGCACTGGGGTAGCTCTGGCTCAGGGTACCGAAACCCAGGCGCCAGTTCGAGGTGAGCGGCTGGTAGGACAAGCGCCAGGTGCGCGACACGCGTGCGATGCGCTCGTCGCGCCAGTACCAGCGCGAACGGTACAAGGCCGCCTGCGCGACGAAGTACACCGGCACCCCGCGCTGCATCGCGTCTTCCACCGCTTTGCTCAACACCGGCTTGGCGACGAAGTCGAGCAGCAGCGCGCCGTCGGCACGGCTGACGTCGAAGGTCGTCAGGTCGATGCTGCCTTCAGCCCGCGCCGGCGCGGCCAGCGTCATCCACAGCAACAGCAGCGCCCCGATCACCGCGCGGGCGACGCGACGGGCAGCACGGGTCACTAGCGAAGCAGCCGGGCCCCCACGAGGGGCCTGACGCGAGGCGGCAGGTTGGGCGGGGGCACACACAACGACGGACGATTTGTTCTAGGGCTTGTGCAGCAGGGCGTAGAAGAACCCGTCGGCCAACGCCGCCTCCGGGTCTGTTGAGCCATTGTCAGCCAGCGGCACCAAGTGGCCGGGAGAGTCCGGGTCGAGTCGGGCCGCTTCGGGGCCTTGGCGTTGCAAAAACGCGTCGATCTGCTCAGAGCCCTCGGCACGAAAGATCGAACACGTGGCGTAGACCAGACGCCCGCCGGGTTTGAGCAGCGGCCACAGCGCGTGCAGCAACTCAGCCTGGGTCTGCGCCAGCGCCCGCACGTCGTCCGGCCGACGCAGCCAGCGGATGTCCGGATGGCGCCGCACGATGCCGGAAGCGGTGCAGGGTGCGTCGAGCAGTATGGCGTCGAAGGGCTGGCCGTCCCACCACTGGGCCACCTGGCGCGCATCGGCCGCACGGGTGCGCGCCTGGGGGCCGGCCAGGCCCAGACGGCGCAGCGTATCGTCAACGCGAGCCAGGCGCGCCGCGTCGGCATCCAGTGCCAGCAGATCGATCTCGGGCGCCAATTCGAGCAGATGGGCGGTCTTGCCTCCGGGTGCGGCGCAGGCGTCAAGCACCCGTGCGCCCGCGGGCAGGCCGGTGCCCAGCAGCAAGGGCGCGGCGCGCTGCGCTGCCAGGTCCTGCACCGACACCTCACCCTGCGCAAAGCCGGGCAGGCGCTCGACCGGACAAGGTTGGCTCAGCACCAGCGCCTGTTCGTGGCCCACCCCTCCGGCGGCGCGGGCGGCCAGTCCGGCCTCCGCCAGGCGCTGCTGGTAGTCAGCCCGGCTGATGCGGCGGGTGTTGACGCGCAGCACCATTGGCGGGTGCTGCTGGGCCTGGCCCAGCAGGGCTTGCCACTGCGCCGGCCAATCGTGGCGCAGCCGCTCGACCCACCAGGCCGGGTGGTTCCAGGCGCCCAGCACGCTGTGGCTCGCCTGGGCCACGATGGCCGGCCGTTCGCGGATGAAGCGTCGCAGCACCGCGTTGATGAAGCCCGCTGCCGCCGGCACCTTGCGCCGAGCGGCATTCACCGCCTGGTCGACCAGCGTG
>NZ_JBFUGE010000428.1:0-5113 GCF_056403075.1 Ideonella sp. P3_A4
GGGCTGTACTGGAATGGCACGCGGTAAGCGCCGGTGAACTGCAGGTCGGGCAGCGATTCGCGTGCCTCGGCGGTGACCGCCGCACTGCGCAGGTAGCGCTCGGCGTAGGTCGCGGCCAGGCGTGCGAAGCCGGCGCGGCGGCGTGCCTGCCAGTCGGTTGGCGCGCCGTCGGAGCCGAAGAATCCGGCCTCGTCATAGGCGTAGCCGGGGATCAACGACGCGACCCGCTTGGCCATGCGCGAATGGCCAGTGAGCGAGCGGTGCTTGGCGCGCGAAAGCTGCAGCCGGCGCCGGGCGCGCGGCAGCGCCCAACCGAGTGCGCCGAGCAGCAGCGCGGGCCATGCCAGGGATGCCAGGGTGTCGTCCATGTGTCGCCTGCAAGAAAACGATGTGCCGATCAGACCTCTTTCCATTGACACAACGATGAAACTCCTCACTTTGCAAAACCTGGTCCAGCACGAGGACCTGAATTTCCTGCTCACCAACCGCGTGCCGCGCATCGCGCTGACGCGGTTCATGGGCTGGTTCAGCCAGATCCGCAGCCCGCTGCTGTGCCGGCTGTCGATCGCCGTCTGGCGTTTGTTCACCGACCTGGACCTGAGCGAGGCCAAACAGCAGCGTTTCGCCAGCCTGCACGACTGCTTCATCCGCGAGTTGAAAGAAGGCGCACGGCCGATCGATACAGACCCGGCGGTGCTGACCAGCCCTTGCGACGCGATCGTCGGCGCGTGTGGGCCGGTCGCCGGCACGACGGTGTTTCAGGCCAAGGGCTTCCCCTACCAGCTGCGCGACCTGTTCGGCCCGAGCCAGGACACCTCACCGTTCCACGACGGCCAGTACGTGACCTTGCGCCTGACCTCGGCGATGTACCACCGCTTCCACGCGCCGGCCGACGCCGAGGTGCAGCACGTGACCCACCTGTCGGGCGACACCTGGAACGTCAACCCGATCGCGCTGCAGCGGGTCGAAAAGCTGTTCTGCCGCAACGAGCGGGCGGTGCTGCGCATGACGCTGGCCGAAGGTGGACACCCGTTGGCGCTGGTGCCGGTGGCGGCGATCCTCGTCGCGAGCCTGCGCCTGCACTTCGTCAACCTGCTGCTGCACGTGCGCTACCGTGGCCCGAACGAAATCAGCTGCCGCGCGGCCTGCCGCAAGGGCGACGAACTGGGCTGGTTCCAGCACGGCTCGACCATCATCGTCTTTGCGCCGGCCGGCTTCACGCTGGCCGACGGCATTCAGACGGGATCGCGTATCCGCATGGGGCAGCCGCTGATGCGGCTGCCGGCCGGGCCCGCGGACCCGGCTTGAGGCGCGTCTACTTCGTCAGGATCAGCTTGCCGGTGGTCGTGCGGCGCAGCCGGTAGACCTGGTCGCCATGGGTGATCAGCGCTTCGTCGCCGCCGGCCAGCAGCTCGTCACTTCGCCATTGAGGCAAGAGCGTGTGCGCGTCGGGCGGGTTGTCGGCCACCGTGCTCAGGTGGGGGGAGAGCTTGGGCGCCGTGCGCACCAACTCGGCCGTGTCGCGTGCCGCGGAATCGTCCAGCGGACGCGTCGACAGCGACGGGGATCGGGGGCTGCTGACCAGGGCCAGCGTCTTGCTTCGCATCGAATTCTCCAGATGGCCAAAGACCCAACGGGGAGGAACTCGGCGGTCGTCGTGAAGGTTGGTCCGAAGAAGGGGTGACGATCCGCCGATTCAAGCGGCAAGCGATCTGTCCGGGCGTTCTGGCCCGGCCGGGATGTGGGAACTGGTGGGCGCGAAGTATTCGAAGCGCGGTGGCGCCGCCTGCAGCGGCGACATCACGGCCGGCAACGCGCTGACCCATTGCGCGTCGTCCAGATGACAGCAAGGGCCGTCGCCAGCCGCACCGGTATCGGACGAGGCCGTGTCGTCGCCGGGCAGCGGTGTCGCGTCGGCCGGCGCCTCGAGCGACGTGTGGGCCCATGGTGCCTGTGCGTCGTGGCCCGCGTGCATGCCATACCACGCCGCTGCGGCCCAGCTCCACTGGAGCGGCAACAGCATCAGCATGCAGACGAGCAAGAGGCGGCGCATCGGCTGAGTGTATCGGCGGACGAAAGCGTGCGCTCGCTGGCAAACGCAGCTGGATGTGCAGGAATCGCGTCAGCCCGCTTTGGGCCGCTTGCCGCCGGACCGCCAGAACGGCTGGGCTTCGGCCACCTTGCCCAGCGCCTTGGCGCATTGCCGCGCCGATTCGCCCTGTTGCGCCAGCAGCCAGCCGACCGCGAACCAGGCGCGGGGTTCGTCTGGCGCCACGCGGCGGTAGGCCGCTTCCGCCACGGCTTCGTCGTTGTGCTGACCGAGGGCGTCCTGTGCCGGCTTGAGCGCGCGCAGGTATTTGTCGACATCGGCCCGCCGGTACAGCGATGAGGCGAACTCCGCCAGATAGCGCAGCCGCTTCAGGCGCTTGCGTGCGCGGTGCTGTTCTTCCACCGGCAGCGCTGCGAAGCGCTTCGCGGCCTTCGTCATCTGGCGGTGCAGATGCTGCAGACGCTCGGCGATCAGGGCGTCGGGGGCGTCACCGTCGTCGGGTTGGTTCAGCGCGCCGTGTGTGTAGGCGAGCAGGCCGATCAACGCGTGTTGGAATGAGGGGTTGCGCACCGTGTCCAGCGGGGCTGCCGGGGTTTCGGCGGCGGGCGGCCAATGCGGCCACGGCGCGCCGGCTGCTTGYAGCCGCGACGTGATGTGGTCAGCGACCACCTGATCGTCACGCGCGGCGCCAAGGGCCGAGAACGCAACCTCCAGCGCTTGCACATCAGCGGGCGGCCACTCGAAGCTGACCCATCCCTGCAGCTCGCGCATGGCCGTGCGCAGGCGACGCAGGCCGACGCGCAGCTGGTGCACGTGCTCGGGCGCGGGGCTGCCGGCGGCCACTTCGCTGGCATTGGGCAGTATCTGGGCCAGGCAGCTGTTGACGATCAGCGCCAGCGTGTGCGCGGTGCTGGCTTTGCAGCCGATGGTGGGTGCTTGGGCCTTGACCGCTTCGGCATGCGCTAATCCGTTGGCGAGCAACTGGCCGCGCTGCGCCTTCGAGACGCTGTCCAGCCACAGGCCGTGGCGTTCGCACCAGGTTTGGGCCAGCTCGAACAAGGCGGCCGGCGGGCCGGACTTCAGCTCGAACTCCAGCTCGCACAACGTGTGCTGCGCATCGCCGGCCACGATGCGGCCCTCGTCGAGCGCCAGCTCGATGCGGGCCCCGCCACGGGTCGCCACACGGTGGGTGCGCCAGACATCGGTCGCATAGACCTGCTTCAGTTCGGCTTCCGGGTGCTCTTGCAGCAGGCGCAGCAGCGTCTGGCCGACCGCGCTGTCATGGTGGCGCTGCACGTCCAGGTTAGGGCCATCGCGGCCGACGGCACCCAGCGCCACGTCATGCTCTTCACGCTGGGCGAGGTGGCCGGTGCTGCCCTTGAGCGTCTGCACCCAGGCACGGCCTTCCTGGCGCAGCCTCAGCGCCAGGCATTGCGCGGCCAGCAGGCCATCCGCAGTGTCGAAATACCGCGCCTGCAGGTGCAGCCGCTGCACCTTGCCCGCCTTCAAAGCGCGCTGAACCGTGGCGCGCGCTGAGGGCGGCACCTGAAACTTCAACTCCAACTCGGCCATGGCGACAGCGTAGCAGCTGCCGTGCCAGTGCCTGCCGCGCCGGGTTGACGCAGGTCAGCTTGTCGTTGGCGCGGGCCGGGCTTGCGACAAACCGGCCAGCAGTTGCAGCGTGAACCCCAGGTCCAGGTCTTCCACCGCCGCTGCCGGTTCGTTGGGCGGCAGCTCGGCGCTGAAGTGCACGCCGAAGTCCACCGCCAGGCGCTCGTTGCTTGTCTGGAACTCGGCCAGCAGGCGGCGCCGCTCGTCGCCACCCAGCAGATGCCGCAGCGGTGCCAGCCCGCCATGGGCCAGCCCGCGGCTGGCGTGCAGCAGTGGCGCCAGTTCGTAGGGCACACGTTGCCGGTTCAGGCGGTTCAGCAGCAGCGCCAGCCGCATGTCGGGCGACGGGTTGGCGCGCCGGTCCGGCAGGCCGAGCGGAGGTAACTGCAGCGCGGTTTCGAAAGCCGTCATCAGACCGGGCCCCCGCACACCGGGGCCATCGAAATCGAGCGCCCGTACCCGCGCGCCGCGCGCAGCCCAGCGCGACAGCAGCGCGTGGTAGTCGAGCCGGCCGCGGGTGGCGCGACCGCGCGCGAACGTGAGGATGGGGCGCGACTCGCGGCGCGCACCTTCGCGCACGAACTGGTTGAACAGCGCTTCGACGAACAGGTCCTGCCGGCGCAGCAGGCAGATGACCTCGATCTCGAACTGCTCGGCCAGTGGCGCGAAGAACGACGGGATCCGCTCGTCGGGCTCCGACAAACCTTCTTCGCTGATCAGCAGCGTGTGCGCGCCGCTGGCTTCGAATTCGCTCAACAGCGCATCGCGCTCGCGGGCCTGTAGCGCGGCATCACCCGACACAGCGGCCTGGTAGACCGAACAGTGTTTCGGCAGGTCGGGCCACGGCGCGCGGCGCGTGTCGGGGTAGAGCAGGTCATGACCGAGCAGCGCGCTGCGCGCGCCGTCGAGCGCACTTTGCAATGCGCTGGTGCCGGTCTTGTGGGTACCGATGTGCAGGACGAGGCGAGGGCGGAGCATGTGAAAGAGAGGAAGAGGCGGTCAGAGCCGGTAACGCCGGCCTTCGGTGCGGCCGAACTGGGCGTAGTGCGCCGCGGCATCGATGCCGGTGCGGGCGACATCGGCGTTCAGCGCCAGGTACTGCGCGGGGTCGAAATCGGATGGCAACGTCTGCATCGACTGTGGGTTCAGGTGCTTGCGCGTTGGTGCGGTCCACAGGGCTTGCCACCAGCCCGACCAGCGGCGGTGCCAGGCGGCGCGCCGCGACGACGATGCGCGCAGAGCACGAGTCGACGCCGGCGCTGCTGCCTCCGCCTGGCGCAGCCGGCTGAGTTGCGACAACTCCCGCTCCAGCCGTTGCCTCAGCTCGCGGATCGGCACGGCCGGCGGCAACGGGGCGGCTGATCGCAGCGGCGCCTCGACGACGGCCGGGGCGTCGCGCGCAGTGAACTCGCTGCGGTAGAACTCGCGCGTCGCCGCGGCATGCCGCTGTGC
>NZ_JBFUGE010000429.1:0-5097 GCF_056403075.1 Ideonella sp. P3_A4
GCCCTGCGGATATTCACCCGCAAACTGCACGGGCTTTCAGGCACCTTGGGCCGAAAGCGGTATTAGGTTATTTCCCGAGTGGCTGGTCTTGTCACCCAGCACCAGCTCACGCCACGGGTCAAGCCATCACTGGCTACGAGTTTTCGTAGGCCCTCACTTCGCCGATAGAGCCTGAATGGCGCCGGCGGCATGGCCAGAGACCATGCCGTTGTCGGCCACCCGGCATCCGCCGTGCGCTACGAAACTCTTGACGCTACCCTGATATTTTTATTGTCCGGCCTGGCGTGAGCCACGCGGGAGTGCATCCTAGTTCAAACCCTGAGTCGGGTTGACCCCTAAATATGGGGATAGCAATGCACCCAATCGGTGCTATTTGCACCAATTGGGAATTTGAAACTCGGTGGCCGCATCGCCGATCGCGCCCGATCGGCTGCTCAGACAAAGAATATCTATATCTGGTTCAGACGAAAGTCATAAAACTGTCGTCAGGGTTGCCCGGCGTCGTGCCAGCGCTGGATCAACGAACGCTCCTCGTCGGTGATCTGGGTGGCGTTGTTGAGCGGCATTTGCTTGAGCAGAACCGCCTGTTGGTAGATGGCCTGCGCGTGCTGGCGCACCAGTGCTTCGGTGTGCAGCGCGACGTTCTTGTTCTGCACCTGCGCGTTGTGACACAGCACGCAACGCTGGTTGATCACCGCCTGCACCTGGGCGAAGCCGACAACCGCCGGCGCCTGGCCAGCCGCCGGGCCGCGGGCGGGCATCAACGCCACGGCCAGCGCCAGCAGCAACAGCACACCGACGGCGGCCACGCCCCAAGGCGCAGCAGTGCCCAAACGTTTGGCTGCATGGCGTGCGACGAAGAAGTGGCGGATCAACGCACCGGCCAGCATCAGCACCAGCAGCACCAGCCAGTTCTGCCGCGCCTGCACCAGCCAGCCGTAGTGGTTCGAGATCATGGCCACGAGCACCGGCAAGGTGAAGTAGGTGTTGTGCACACTGCGCTGCTTGCCACGCTGGCCGTGCACCGGGTCCACCGGCTGGCCGGCGCGCAGTTGCGCCACCACCGTGCGCTGGCCCGGGATGATCCAGAAGAACACGTTGGCGCTCATCGCGGTCGCGATCGTGGCGCCGGTCAACAAGAAGGCCGCTCGGCCAGCGAACCAGTGGCAGGCCAGCCAGGTCGTCAGCCCCACCAGCAGCAGCACGACGAGGCCGACGTTGCGGTCACCGTTCGGGCCCTGGCCGAGCCAGCGGCAAACGGCGTCATAAGCGAGCCAGAAGACGACGAGGAAGCCGAGCGCCGTACCCACCGCCGCCGCAGGCGACCAGTCGAACACTGTCTTGTCGATCAGGAAGTTGCCGGCGTTGAACAGGTACAGCACCGTGAACAGCGCAAAGCCGGTCAGCCAGGTGCTGTAGCTTTCCCAGTAGAACCAGTGCAGGTGGTCGGGCAGCGTCTTCGGCCCGGTCGGGTATTTCTGCGGGTGGTAAAAGCCACCGCCGTGCACGGCCCATAGCTCGCCGCCGACGCCCTTGGCCTTGGCTTCATCGTCGCTCGGTGGCGTCAGGCTCGCGTCGAGAAAGACGAAGTAGAACGACGAGCCGACCCAGGCGATCGCGGTGATCACATGGGTCCAGCGCAGCAGCAGGTTGACCCAGTCGAGCCAGTAGGCGTCCATCGACCTTCCTTGTGGTTGATCAGCTGCCGCGGTAGGTCGAATACGACCAGGGGCTGGCCAGCAGTGGCACGTGGTAGTGCGCCTCAGCGTCGGCAATGCCGAAGTCCAGCACCACTTCGCCGAGGAACGGCGGGTCGGGCAGCACGACGCCCTGGGCGCGAAAGTAGTCCGCCACCGCGAACACCAGGCGGTAGCGGCCAGCCGTCAGTGCCGCGCCGGCCAACAGCGGGCCATCGGCGCGGCCGTCGGTGTCCAACACCAATTCACGCAGCGGTGCCGGCTCGCCAGCGCGCCACAGCGCCACCGCCATGCCGGCGGCGGGTCGACCATGCATGGTGTCGAGCACGTGGGTGGTGAGCTGGCCCATGGTTTGAGGCATGCGGCGCCGGCAACGAGGTGCCCGCGCTGGTTGTGGCGATGGCCGCAAAGTGTATACACTTTCGCATACACCGCAAGCCGTCAGACGCTTGACTACACCTGCCCCATGGCCCCGCGCAGCCCCAGCCTGAAGGTGATCCGCCCTGCCCGCGCGGCCGTGCKCCAGGCTGACGATGCCGACGCCCAGACCACCACGCGCCGCATCGTCGACGCGGTCAGCGCCGCCATCGTCGAGCGCCGTCTGATGCCAGGCACCAAGCTCGCCGAACAGCGCATCGCCGACATCTTCAAGGTCTCGCGCACCGTCGTGCGCCAAGCACTGAACCAGCTGTCGCGCGACCGGCTGATCGTGCTCGAGCCCGGCCGCGGCGCCTTCGTGCGACAACCCAGCGTAGAAGAAGCGCGGCAAGTGTTCGAGGCCCGCGCACTGGTCGAAGCGGGGCTGGTCAAGCAGCTGTGCGCGCAACTGACCGAGGTGCAGTTGGCGCGTCTGCATGCGCACCTGGCCGACGAGGCCGAAGCGGTCGCCCGCACCGACGTGCCGGGCCGCACGCGGCTGCTGGCGGACTTTCACGTGCTGCTGGCGCAGCTGCTGGGCAACGAGGTGCTGGCCGAGCTGATGGGCGACCTGCTGTCGCGCTCGTCGCTGGTCTCGCTGATGATGCAGTCGGCGCATTCGGCCGAGGAGTCACATGCCGAGCATGTCGCCATCGTCGAGGCCTTGGCGAGGCGCGACGCCCGCGCTGCCGCCAAGCTGATGAGCGGCCACCTGGGCAGCGTCGAACGCAACCTTCGGCTGCACCCGCGCACTGGCGATCTGGCCGACGCGCTGCAGCCCGTCCCACCATCCAAGAAGAAGCGCGCATGAGCTACCCCAGAGACCTGCACGGCCACGGCCGCCACCCGCCCCATGCCAAGTGGCCAGGCCAGGCCCGAGTCGCGCTGCAGTTCGTGCTGAACTACGAAGAAGGCGGCGAGAACTCGGTGCTGCATGGCGACGCCGGCAGCGAGCAGTTCCTGTCGGAGATGTTCAACCCGGCCAGCTACCCGGCGCGGCACCTGAGCATCGAAAGCATCTACGAGTACGGCTCGCGCGTCGGCGTCTGGCGGCTGCTGCGCGAGTTCGAACGCCGTGGCCTGCCGCTGACCGTGTTCGGCGTTTCGATGGCGCTGGAGCGCTGCCCCGAGGTCACTGCCGCCTTCGTCGAACTGGGCCATGAGATCGCCTGCCACGGCTGGCGCTGGATCCACTACCAGAACCTCGAAGAAGACATCGAGCGTGAGCACCTGCAGCGCGGCATGGCCATCATCAAGCGTCTGACCGGTACCTTGCCGCTCGGCTGGTACACCGGCCGCGACAGCCCGAACACCCGCCGCCTTGTCGTCGAACACGGCGGGCTCGAGTACGACAGCGACTACTACGGTGACGACCTGCCGTTCTGGCTGCAGGTGCGAAAGAGCGACGGAGCCCTCGCCCCGCACCTGGTCGTGCCCTACACGCTGGACTGCAACGACATGCGCTTCGCGCTGCCGCAAGGCTTCAGCCACGGCGACGAGTTCTTCGAATACTTGCGCGACAGCTTCGATGTGCTTTATGCCGAGGGCGAGGACCGTCCTTCGATGATGAGCATCGGCATGCACTGTCGCCTGCTCGGCCGGCCAGGGCGGCTGCGCGCGTTGCAGCGTTTTCTCGACCATGTCGAGGCGCACGACAAGGTCTGGGTGACGCGACGGGTCGACATCGCGCGCCACTGGAAGGCCACGCACCCCTTCGATGCGGCCACCGCCTTTGTCTGGGAATGACGCGGATGCTGAGCCTGGAACAACTGAACACCACCGCGACCGCGAGCGACTTCGCCGCGCTGCTGGAAGGTGTCTACGAACACTCACCGTGGATCGCGAAAGCCGCGTGGGCACGGCGCCCGTTCGCGAGCCTGGCGGCGCTGAAACATGCGTTGGCCACTGCCGTGCGCGAAGCATCGGTCGACGACCAACTCAGCCTGATCCGCGCTCACCCCGAGCTGGCGGGCAAGGCGATGATCAGCCAACGCTTGACCACCGAATCGACCGGTGAACAAAGCCGCGCCGGTCTCACCGACTGCAGCCCCGAAGAGTTCGACATGCTGCAGCGCTTGAACGCCGCCTACAACGGCAAGTTCGGCTTTCCGTTCATCCTCGCGGTGCGTGGCCCGCGCAGCACCGGGTTGACGCGGCGCGAGATCATCGAGACCTTCACCCGCCGGCTCGACAACACGCCGGCCTTCGAGCGCGCCGAGTGCCTGCGCCAGATCCACCGCATCGCCGAGATCCGGCTGAACGACAAGTTCGGCGCGGTGCCTTTGCAAGGCCGCCAAGCCTGGGACTGCGCCGAGCTGCTGGCCCGCCACAGCGACGTGCAAGACGCGGCCGGTGACACCGTGCTGACGGTGACCTACCTGACCGACGCGCACCAAGCCTGCCAGGCGCAGCTGCTGCGCTGGATGCAGGACTGCGGCTTCGACGAGGCGCGCATCGATGCGGTGGGCAACGTGGTCGGCGTCTACCTCGGCAGCGACACCAACGCGCCGCGCCTGCTCACAGGTTCGCACTACGACACCGTGCGCAACGCCGGCGCCTACGACGGCAGGCTCGGCATCTTCGTGCCGTTGATCGCCGTGCGCGAATTGCACCGCGCCGGCCGCCGGCTCCAGCACGGCATCGAGGTCATCGGCTTTGCCGAAGAAGAGGGTCAGCGTTATGCCGCGACCTTCCTCGGCTCCAGTGCGCTGGCCGGCAGTTTCAACCCGGCCTGGCTGGATCAGGCCGACGCCGACGGCATCGGCATGCGCGAGGCGATGCGTGCTGCCAAGTTGCCAGCAACGATGAAAGCGATCGAGGCGGAGAAGCGCGACCCGGCGCGCTACCTCGGCTTCGTCGAGGTGCACATCGAGCAAGGCCCGGTGCTCAACGAGCTCGATTTGCCGCTGGGCATCGTCACCTCGATCAACGGCAGCCGGCGTTTCGTTGGTGAGGTGATCGGCACCGCCAGCCATGCCGGCAC
>NZ_JBFUGE010000430.1:0-5090 GCF_056403075.1 Ideonella sp. P3_A4
GGCTGCGAGTACGCCGCGCGCGGCGCCCAGTTCGTCCAGCAGGCGTCTGCTGCCCAGTGCCAAGGCTCGGCCTTGCACCACGGCCTGCACGCCGCGGCCGGGCAGGGCCTGGGCCTGTTGCGCGCCGGGCACCGTCAGCGCATCGTCGCGCGCGGCGGCCATCACCGCGCGGGCCAACGGGTGCTCGCTCGTTTGCTGTAGCCCAGCGGCAAGGCTCAGCACCTCGCTGCGCGATGTGGCGCCCGCCGGCAACACGGCGACCAGCGCCGGCCGCCCTTCGGTGAGCGTGCCGGTCTTGTCCAGTGCCACCGCGCGGACCGAATGCGCCAGTTCCAGCGCCTGTGCGTCCTTGATCAGGATGCCGTGGCGCGCGGCCACGCCGGTGCCGGCCATGATGGCCGTGGGCGTGGCCAAGCCCAGCGCGCAGGGGCAGGCGATGACCAGCACCGCGACGGCGTTGATCAACGCGCGCTCAACCTCACCGGTGGCGCCCCACCAGCCCAGGAAGGTCAGCAACGCGATGCCCAGCACGACCGGCACGAACACCGCGCTGACGCGGTCGACGGTGCGCTGGATCGGCGCCTTCTCGGCCTGCGCCGACTCGACCAGCCGGATGATGCGCGCCAGCGTGGTCTCGGTGCCGATGGCGGTGGTTTTCACCAGCAGCAAGCCTTCGCTGTTGATCGCGCCGCCGGTGACATGGTCGCCCGCGCTCTTGGTCACTGGCAGGCTCTCACCGGTGATCAGCGATTCGTCAACGTGGCTGCCGCCCTCGACGATGTCGCCGTCGACCGGGATGCGCTCGCCGGGCCGGATCACCACCAGGTCCCCAACGATCACCTGCGCCACCGGCAACTCGAGCTCGGCACCTGCGCGCCGCACGCGGGCGGTGGCCGGCCGCAGCGCATTCAGTGCGCGGATGGCGTCTGTGGTTTGGCGCTTGGCACGTGTTTCGAGCCACTTGCCCAGCAGCACCAGCGTGATGACCGCGGCGCTGGCCTCGAAGTACAGGTGCGCCATGCCGTGGTCGCCATGGCGAAGCAGCTGAAACAACGAGAGCCCGTACGCTGCCGAGGTGCCCAGCGCCACCAGCAAGTCCATGTTGCCGGTGCCGGCGCGCACGGCCTTCCAGCCCGCGCGGTAGAAGCGCGCACCGAGGCCAAACTGCACTGGCGTCGCCAGCAGCATCTGCGCCCAGCCGCCCAGCATCCACATGAGGCCGAACAGTTGCAGCAGCATCGGTGCGACCAGCGGCAAGGTCAGCAGCGCACTCAGTGCGACCGGCCACCACTCGGGCAGGTGGCGCGCCTTGGTTTGAACGAGATCGGCCGGCTCGACCGCGGAATAGCCGGCCTTGGCGACAGCCGCCTGCAGCGTGGCCACCGACACGTTGGCCAACACCTGCACGCTGGCTTGCTCGGTCGCCAGGTTGACGGTGGCTCGCAGGACACCCGGCACCTTGGCCAGCGCCTTCTCGACGCGCCCCACGCAGGATGCGCAGGTCATGCCTTCGATCTTCAAAGTCAGCGACTGCTGCCGCACCTCGTAGCCAGCGCGGTGCACGGCCTGTGTCAAGGTCGCCGGGTCGGTGCCGGCTGCAGCATTGACCGAAGCCTCCTCCGTCGCCAGGTTCACACTGGCCGCAGCCACGCCAGGGACCGCTTTGAGCGCCTTCTCGACGCGGCCGGCGCAGGACGCACAGGTCATGCCGGCAATCGGCAGGCGCCAGGTCGATACGAAGGCGGCTGTGTTCATGGTCGGTGGGCTGAAGAGGGTGGGATGGCAGCCATCATCAAGCTTCCCATGATGGTAGGGTCAAAGCATGCACCGCAGAATCCACATTTCCTTTGAGGTGAATCAAGCCAGGGGCTTGAGCTTCCCACCGTAGCAAGCTGGACACTGGCGGCCGACACCTTTCCCCATTTGCAGAAACTGGAGCCAGCATTGATTGCCTTCGACGTGAACGACATGAGCTGTGGCCATTGCGTGGGTGCGATCACCCAGGCGGTGAAGTCGGTCGACCCAGCGGCGCAGGTCGAGGTCGACCTCGCCAGCCACCGGGTGACGATCCAGACGGCACAGGCCAGCGAGCAGGCGCTGGCGGATGCCATCCGCGAAGCCGGCTACACGCCGCAGCCGGTGGCCTGAGACCAGGCGCGCGCGTCCCCTCGGTGCCGCTGCCTTCTCCGGCCACAGCGAGCAGCTGTCAAGTGCACATCCACAGCCGCCGAATGCATAACCTTATTGGCCGCATAAGCGCTACGATCATCGGCTCAACAGACCATCCCTTGGCCCTTTGACTCGGAGGCATCCCCTATGTCCCTGCGCATCAACGACGTCGCGCCGAACTTCACGGCGCAAACCACCCACGGCCAGATCGACTTCCATGAATGGATCGGTGACCAGTGGGCGGTGCTGTTCTCGCACCCGAAAGACTTCACCCCGGTCTGCACCACCGAACTCGGCTACATGGCCAAGATCGAGCCGGAGTTCAAGAAGCGCAACGTCAAGCTGATCGGCTTGTCGATCGACCCGGTGGACGACCACGAACGCTGGGCCCACGACATCGAGGAAACTCAAGGGTCAGCGGTCAAGTACCCGATGATCGGCGACACCGACCTGAAGGTGGCCAAGCTCTACAACATGCTGCCGGCTGAAGAGGCCGGCACTTCGGCTGGCCGCACTGCAGCCACCAACGCCACTGTGCGCTCGGTCTTCATCATCGGCCCGGACAAGAAGATCAAGCTGATGCTGACCTACCCGATGACCACCGGCCGCAACTTCGATGAAGTGCTGCGGGTCATCGACTCGATCCAGCTGACCGCGAAGCACAAGGTGGCCACGCCGGCCAACTGGAAAGATGGCGAAGACGTGATCATCGCCGGCTCGGTGTCTGACGAAGACGCGAAGACGCTGTTCCCGCAGGGCTGGAAGACCGTCAAGCCCTACCTGCGCGTGGTCAAGCAGCCGAAGTAAAACTCGGCGCCGGGCGCGCAGTCGTCGCGCCCGGACTCACGGAAACCCGGCACCATGCCGGGTTTTTCTTGTCTGGGAATTGCCGTCCTGCTGATCAGTTAGCTCGGCTCGCGCCCGAACTTCAACGGCAGCGCCGGCTTCCACACCCCGGTGACCAGCGAGGTGCCGATCAGCACCACCACGCAGGCGCCGATCATCGTGGCGTTGACCGCTTCGCCGAGGAACAGCCCGCCCCAGGCGATCGCGAAGCCCGGGATCAGAAAGGTCACGCTCAGCGCGTTGCCAGCGCCGATGTTCGCGATCAACCGAAAGAACAGCACGTAGGCCACGCCGGTGCACACCAGCGCCAAGGCCGCCACGGCGCCCCAGGACTTTGCGCCCGGCATCGTCGCCGGCCAGTGCCAGAGCATCAAGGGCAACAGCACGATCGCCGCCGAGAGCTGGCTGCCGGTGGCCAGTGCCATCGCCGGCACCCCGGTCAACCAGCGTTTGGTCATGCTGGCGGCCAGGCCGTACATCATCGTTGCGACCAGACAGGCCAGCACCGCCAGGCCGCTGCTGGCGCCGCTCGCGTCGGGCTTGAAGCTGGCCTTGTCCCAGGCCAACCACAGTACGCCGCCAAAGCCGATCGCAAGGCCCATGAGCTTGTGGACATTCGGCCGGTCTTTCAGCCACCACCAGGCAAACACCACGCCCCACAGCGGCGTGGTGGCGTTGAAGATCGACGACAGGCCGCCGGTGATGGCCAACGCGGCGTAGCTGAAGCACAGGAACGGGATCGCCGAGTTGACGATGCCCACGACTGCGATGGCACGCCAGTGCTGGCGCAGCGCAGCCCATTCACCGCGCCGCCACAGCAGCGGCATCAGGAACAGCGATGCGCCGAGCACGCGCAGGCCGGCCAGCGCGAACGGGCCAAACTCGGCGGCCCCCATGCGCAGGAACAGAAACGAAGCGCCCCAGATGGCGGCGAGCAAAAGCAGTTCAATCGTGTCGCGGGGTTTCATGCAAACAAGGCTTCCTGGTGGGTGACCAGCTTGGTGGTTCGGGTCGGGGCACGGGCCAGCGGCTTCGTGGGCCAGCGGCCTTCGCGTTGCAGCAGATTCACTTTGCGGTCCAGCCCGCCGGCATAGCCAGTGAGTGAGCCGTCGCTGCCCAGCACACGGTGGCAAGGGATGAGGACGCTCAGCGGGTTGCGGCCGACTGCGGCGCCTACGRCGCGCACGGCCAGCGGCTTGTGGATCTGCGTGGCGAGCGTCGTATACGTGCTGGAGTGGCCGGCCGGGATGTCCAGCAGCGCCCGCCAGACGGCGCGCTGGAACTCGGTGCCCTGCGGGTCCATCTTCACGTTGAAGTGGCGGCTGGTGGCGTCCTGCCAGTAGGCATTCAGCTCTTCCGCGGCCTGCTGGATGAACGCGTTGTCCGGATCCTCCGGCGCGTCGAGTGCCCCCGGGTGATGGGCTTGGTCGGTGAACCAGGCACCGGCGAGGCCTTGCGCGGTGGCGGCCAGCAGCAACGGGCCGAGCGGGCTGTCGATCGTGGCCTGGGCGACCAGGGGAGAGCGGGTGGTGTTCATGCGGAGACCTCTTCTTTGCGCCGTGGCGAGCGCTTCGGTGCCGGTGGCGGGGCGTTGTCGACCAGCGATTGCCACAGTTGCATCACGGCGTAGGACCGCCACGGCCGCCAGGCTTCGGCCTGGGCTGCGGCGGCTGCGGGGTTGGCGGCGCCCAGCGCACGCATCACGCCGATGTCGCTGGCTGGGAAGGCATCGGGCCAGGCCAGCACCCGCAGCGCGACCAGCTCGGTGGTCCAGGCGCCGACACCAGGCAGTTCACCCAGCGCGGCCAATGTCTCGGCCATCGGTGCGGCAGGCGAAAGGTCGATGCGGCCATCGACCACCGCGCGCGCCAGGGCCTGGATCGCACCGACGCGGGTGCGCACGATGCCCAATGTGCCGATCGAATCGGGCGTGGCCTCGGCCAGCGTGGCGGCGCTGGGAAAGAGCTGCGTCAGGCCGTCGAACGGCGTCTCGATCGGTTCGCCGAAGCGGGCCACCAGCCGTGCGGCCAGCGTGCAGGCTGCCGCCACCGTGACCTGCTGGCCGAGGATCACAC
>NZ_JBFUGE010000431.1:0-5078 GCF_056403075.1 Ideonella sp. P3_A4
TTGCAGCCGGTCGCGGATGAAGAACAGCACCAGCGTCGCCGGCAGTGCGCTGGCCACGCCGTTGAGCAGGTAGATGCCCAGCAGCCGGCGAAACGCCGGCCAGCGCCATGGGGCCCACAGCCCGGCGGGCGGTGAGGTGGTGTCGGTGGCTTGCGGCGCGGGGGCGATGCCGAGCGTGGCCAGGCCCAGCACCAGCGTGAAGGCCAGTGCCRCACTGGTTGCACCGAGTCCTGCAGTGCTCGGCAACACGCTGGCCACGATCACGCCGAGCAAGGCGGCGCCTTCGCGCCACGCGACCACGCGCGCCCGCTCGGTGGCTGTCTGGCCCAGCCGCGCGCCCCAGGCTTGGTGCAACACGCTGAGCCCGCTGTAGGCTAGGTAACAGGCGACCAGAGCGCCGCCGGCCCAGGCCAGCAGCGCCGGCGTGCCGCGCACCGGCGGAAAGAACAGTGCCTGGAATGCTGTGCTGAGCAGCAGCGCTGCCGCGCCGGCCACGGCCATCAGGCGGGCTCGCGGCCAGTCGAGCAGCCGGTCGACGAAGCGGCCGATCAGCGGATCGAGCAGCGCGTCGAGTGCCCGCACGGCCAGCAGCAGTGCACCGAGCGACGCCAGCGGCACGCCGAGGCCGGCGGCGTAGTGGTGCGGCAGCAGCACATACAGCGGCAGCGCGACGAAGGCCAGCGGCAGACCCAGCAGGCCGTAGCACAGCCCCTGCAATCCCTGCAGGGGCGCCGGCCGCGGGGTGGGCCGCGCGCCGAGGGCCCGGGCGGCCGGTGTCATCGTGTGCCTTCGAGTAGCGCTTGCCGCAGGCCCGGCTCCGACGTCCAGCGCGCCAGCCAGATGCCGAAGAACAGCGCGGTGAAACGCGAGTCGCGCAACTCGCCGACGAAGCGGCCGTTGAGATGAAAGCGTGCTACCTGGCCAGGCAGCTGCACGCCGGTCACGCGGTCACCGTCGGCCACGTCGGGGAACAGCCGCTTCATCTGCGCCAGCCAGGCCGAGGAGGTGGCCTCGTCGAGGGGGCCGGCGCGCTGCATCTCGGCCAGCGAGCGCTCCGCGATGCGCTCGCCGCTGAGCGAGCGGCGGTAGACGATCTCCAGCGCCAACCGGTGACGATCGGTCTCGTCGGCCCGCACCGGCTCGGGGGCCCACAGCGTGATGTCGTAGACCGGCAGGCCGAGAAAGCGCATGCGGCCCTGGCCCTGTCGCAGCGCAGGCGTATCGGGCCATTCGCCGCGCAGCTCGGGCGGTGCCGCGGCCTCGGCCCAGCCGAGCCAGGGCAGGCTCAGCGGCATGGCCAGCAGCACGCGGCGTTGCATCAAGGCCTCAGGCGCGCTGCAGTGTGAACTGCATGACGCTGGTGCTGCCGGCCTCGAAGGCGGCCTCGCAGTACGCGAGGTAGAACTCCCACAGCCGCATGAAGCGGTCGTCGTAGCCCTGCGCACGCACCTGCGCCTCTTGCGCGAGGAAGGCACGGCGCCAGTGCTGCAGCGTCAGCGCGTAGTCGGCGCCGAAGTCCAGCTCGTTGACCACCGTCAGTCCCGCCTCGGCCGCGGCGGCGCGAAACGCCGACGGGCTGGGCAGCAGGCCACCCGGGAAGATGTACTGCTGGATGAAATCGGTGCCGCGCACATAACGTGCAAACAGGTCGTCACGGATCGTGATCGACTGGATGCAGGCGCGACCGCCTGGCTTGAGCTTGTCGTGCACGCTGCGGAAGTAGCCGGCCCAGTATTCGCGGCCCACCGCTTCGAACATCTCGATCGAGACGATGCCGTCGAAACCTGTCTCGGGGATGTCGCGGTAGTCCTGCAGCCGCAGGTCGGCCGCCAACTCCTGCGCGGCTAGGCGCTGCTGAGCATGGGCCAGTTGCTCTTTCGACAAGGTGACGCCGGTCACCGCCAGCTGACGCTCTCCGGCGGCCAGCTCAGCCACCGCGCCCCAGCCGCAGCCGATCTCCAGCACGCGCTGGCCGGCTTCGAGGCCGCATTCATCGAGCGCACGGCGCATCTTGGCGCGCTGGGCGTCGGCCAGCGACCGCGTCGCATCGCCGCCGAACCAGGCGCTGGAGTAGTTCATCGTCGGGTCGAGCCAGAGCCGGTAGAACGGGTTGCCCAGGTCGTAGTGCGCCGCGATGTTGCGCCGGCTGCCGGCGCGCGAATTGCGGTTCAGCACGTGGCGCAGGCGATACCACAGCGCACCCCACCAATGGCCATACAGCGCGCGGTCGATGGCCTCGCGGTTGGCCAGGAACAGGCGCAGCAGCGCGACCAGGTCGGGCGAGCTCCAGCCGCCATCGATGTAGGCCTCGCCGAAGCCGACATCGCCACTGCGCAGCGTGGTGGCGCACACGGCCCAGTCGTGCAGGCGCAGGCTGGCGTGCGGCGCGCCGCCGGTGCCGAAGACCAGTTGGCGCCCATCGGGGCACTGCAAGTGCAGCGTGCCGGCCTGCAGCCGCTGCAGCAATCGCAGCGCGGTGCGGGCGGCGGCGGGGGCGCTGCGGGGCAGCGCGCCGAAGACGCCGGGGCGGGCCAGGGTGTCGGTGTTCATGGGGAGCTCACAACGGCAGGGTCGGACAAGGCGGCGGGGTCGGATGCGGACACGCCGTGCACCGGCGGCGCCGGCTTGCGGAAGAACGGCACCCCGCGCCACCACAGGCGCAGCGCCTGCAGGTGGATGCGCGCGACGACCGCCAGGCTTTGCAGCGGCATGCGCCACAGCGCGGCGCGCGAGCTGGCAGCGGTCAGCGCCTGCAGCCGCCCGCTGACGCTGGTGGTCAGCAGTGGCCCTTCGTCGTCGTCGTGCTCGATGCGCACCACCGTGCGCGCTTCGGTGCGCATGAAGCGAAAGCGGTAGAGACCGTCGGCGCGGCAGAACGGCGAGACGTGAAAGACCTTGCGGGCCTGCAGCTCGCTGCCCCAGCCCAGCTGTGGGCCGGTGAGCAGGTAGCAGTGGCGCTCGCCGAAGGTGTTGTTGACCTCGGCGACGATGGCCGCGAGCGAGCCGTCGGCACGGTGGGCGTACCAGAAGCTGACCGGCTTGAAGACATGGCCCAGCATGCGCGGCAGGCAGTGCAGCCAGACCTCGCCGTCGGCGTCGGCCACGCCCTCGCGGGCCAGCAGCTCATCGAACCAGGCCAGGCAGTCGGCGCGGCCGTCGCCGTGGTCGGCGTCGTGGAAACTGGCCCAGCCGAAGCGGTTGCGCTGGAGCGCCGGCTCGGGCCGACCACGCACTGAACGCAACGGCAGCAGCCAGAAGAAGGCCGGGTAGGCAAAGGCATGGCGCACCGGCCGCAGGCGGGCGTGCCGCACCTCGCCGATGCCGAGCAGCGGCCGCGGCGGCCGCGGCGGGCGGGCGGTGGTCGGCCCGTTCATCATGCGGCGTCGCGCCAAGTTGGCGCGTCGGCCCATTGGGTGGACAAGGCCCGCGCCACCTGGCGGCCCGAGACGAAACCGTCTTCGTGGAAGCCGTAGCGCGTCCAGGCGCCAGCGAACCACACGCCGCCGCGGCCTTGCAGCGCCGGCAGGCGGCGCTGCGCCTCGACGGCGGCCTGATCGAACACTGGGTGCGCATAGCTGAATTCGCCATGCACCAGGGCCGGATCGGGCTCGCGCAACGGGTTCAGCGACACGATCACCGGCTGCTGCCAGGGCAAGGGCTGCAATTGGTTGATCAGGTAGTGCAGGCAGACCCGGCCCGGCTCGGCGCCGGCGGCCGCGGCCTCGTAGTTCCAGGCGGCCCAGGCGCGCCGGCGCTGCGGCAGCAGGCGCGGATCGGTGTGCAGCACCGCGCGGTTCGGCTGGGTGCGGATCGCACCAAGCACCGCGCGCTCTTCGGCACTGGCGTCGGGCAGCAGCGCCAGGTTCTGCGCGGCGTGGCCGGCCAGTACGACTGCGTCGAAGCGTTCGCTGCCGGCATCGCTGTCGACCCAGACCCCGGCTTGGCCGCCCAGGGCGCCTGGTGGGCGGCGCCGCACCGCGCGCACCGCGCAGTGGCGGCGGGCGTCGGGCAGCGTGGCGACGAGGCGCCGCACGTACTCGCGCGAGCCACCGGGCACGGTGAACCAGCGCGGCCGGTCGGCCACCTGCAGCAGCCCGTGGTTGTGGCAGAAGCGGATCAGCGTGCCGACCGGAAACGCCTGCATCTGCGCCATCGGGCACGACCAGATGCTGCCGATCATTGGCAAGAAATAGGCTTCGCGGAACAGCGGGCCGAAGCGGTGCTCGTCAAGGAAGTGACCGACGCTCTGGTTCAGCGCATGGTCGTCGCCACGCTCGGCGATGCCGGTGGCCAGCCGGTTGAAACGCAGGATGTCAGCCAGYATCGCCAGGAAGCGCGGCGAGGCGAGGTTGCGGCGCTGCGCGAAGACCGCGTTCAGGTTGCCGCCGCTCCACTCCAGCCCACGCGCCGGTGCCTGGACGGAAAACGACATGTCCGACGCGGTGGTGGGCACGCCCAGCTGCTCGAACAGCCCGATCAGCCCCGGGTAGGTGCGCTCGTTGAAGACCAGGAAGCCGGTGTCCACCCCATGGCGGATGCCATTCAGTGTCAGGTCGACGGTGTGGGCGTGGCCGCCGAAACGGTCATCAGCCTCGAACAGCGTGACGGCGTTGTGTCGGCTGTCATGCGCCAGATGCCAGGCGGCTGACAGGCCGGCGATGCCCGAGCCCACGACCGCGATGCGGCGTGGCGCCATGGAAGCCGCCGTCACCGGCAGCCTCCGTGGGCGGGAAGAGAAGAAAGCCGCGCAGCGCCCTGGAGCGAATGAGGGAGGGAGGGAGGAGGAGAGGCGCTCCCGGGGGGCAGCCAGACAAACTGGCAGGCTGCGCGGCTGAAAGAGGACAGGCCCGGGTGTCGCAAACCCGAACCTAGGAGGAACGCCGAAGCGGTCTTCCTTGCAAGGAGGGAGTTTCCCCCAGCTGTGAAGTTCCGCACAGCGTGAGGGTTTTTAGTCTTTGAGGAGGCGATCAACCCGGACAGGGGTGGCAACAAGCAGCTGTTTTTCATGTTTGTCCTAGACAAACTTGGTTGGTGAGCGCATCTTAGAAGCAATCGGCTCTATTTGCATAGAGTTGTCC
>NZ_JBFUGE010000432.1:0-5074 GCF_056403075.1 Ideonella sp. P3_A4
ACGCTACCCGATGGACGGCTTCAACGCACTGGTCGTCCAGGCGGGGACAGCCACGTCGACGCGCAGCCGCGGCGAGACCAATTCATTCAACCGCTTGCGCATTGACGGGGACATCATCGATATCGAACGCTGGGCCTGGCAACCTGATGAACGCGCGTTTTCGGTGGCAACCCGCCAACGCTATGAATGGAAGCCTGACGGCTGGCAGCAGGCGTCCGTGTAGCTTGGCGTCATCGGCGGGGGCGTCTGGGCGCCCCGATGGCCGAGTCAGTGCTTCATGTCGGCCGGAACCATGCCTCCATTGGCCGCCAGTTTGGCCATCACCTGCTTGTGCAGCCAGATGTTCATCGACGCCGAGTCCGAGGTATCCCCGGTGTAGCCCAGTTCCGCAGCCAGTTGCTTGCGCGCAGTCAGATCGCTGCTCAGGCCAAGAAGCTTCAGCAGATCGACGATGGAAGTCTTCCAGTTGGACGGGCCCGGGTTCACCGTGGCCAATGCGGTCAGCACATCGCCCACGTCCACCGGGTCCATGGGTTGGACCGCGGAGGTTGCTGTCGATGGGGCCGATGCCGTGCCGGCGGGAGCAGTCGAAGGCTGGTCGGCTTTGACGGCGGGGTGGTCTGGCGGAAAGATCTTCGCCAGGATTTGTCCAAAGATGCTCATGATGCTTCCAGTAGTGGTGCCACGGCCGGGCAAGAGGCATTCCTGACCGGTCGGGTCAATACAAGCCGCGCGTCTCAGAAGAGTTCAGTGCCCCGTGCGGGCATCCGGCAGGACTCGGCCCGGCACGGCCGTTGCTGTCGCCGGTGTACCCCGGTCGATCCCCGGCCAGGACACACTTAGGAGAGTCCGCAATGAACTGCCCAGTAATTTCATCCGACAAGGTCGAAGGCACGGCCGTCTACAGCATCGCCGGCGACAAGCTGGGGTCGATCGACGACCTGATGATCGACAAGCGGACCGGGCTCGTGCGCTATGCAGCGCTGGAGTTCGGCGGCTTCCTTGGCATCGGAACCGATCGCTATCCGGTTCCGTGGTCTATGCTGAAGTACGACACCCAAAAAGACGGCTATGTGGTGCCCCTCGATGCGAAGCAACTTGAGAAGGCCCCCAAGTACCATCAAAGCGACGTACCTGCCTACACCGACGACTACGGCCGTCGGGTGTATGACTTCTACGGCATCGGCTGGTAGCCACGAGCCCGTCGCTCAAAGCGCCGCTTGATGGTCAGCCTCGACCAATCGCTCAAGGCCGCGCTGATGTACGGTCTGCTGCCCATTTGGGCCGCGGCCGGCTTGGGCGATTGGCTTTGCCACAAGGCCGAGCGCATGGAACTGACCTCAGGCTGGACCGAGGCAGTGCTTCACGCATTGATGTTAGCCACGCTCGGCGTGGCCACCGTGGCTGTCCTGACGTTGCAGATCAACGCTGGCGTGCTCGCTTGGTTGCTGGTCGCCTGCACCGTCCATGAGATTCTCTTCTGGTGCGACCTTGTCTCTGCCAATCGTCACCGCAAAGTTGGCCCCTTGGAGCAATGGATCCACTGCATTCAGTTTGCCGTTCCGTGGGTGGGCCTGGTCGGATTGAGCCTGTTGCACAGAGATCAAGTGCTGGCCGCTGTCGACATGAACGACTTGGCCGCGGACTGGACACTGCGCTGGAAATCCACGCGATTGCCAACTGGCTATACAGCCGGCGTGCTGGTGTCTTGCACCGTCTTGGTCGTTCTTCCGTTTGCAGAGGAGCTTTGGCGCTGCTGGCGCGTTCGCACGGCCCGCACAGCGCCAATGGGCGCTCCTACCGCTTGAGCTTCGATCCGGGGAAGAAGTCCAGCCGCTGTCCTGTGACCCTTGGCTAGATTCCGCGCCCTGCAACGAGGCTGGCACCCCGCATGCCCTTGACCCTTCGCCAAGCCGAATTGCAGTGGTCAGCACTTTGTCTTCAACCAGCCGCCGAATCGCAGATCCGCCGCTGCGCCCCAGCCCGGTCGTTCTCTTGCTGGTTGATTTCATCAACCCCTTGGAATTCGATGGCGCGAGCAGCTTGGCGCCGTCGGCAGTTCGGGCCGCACAAGCCTGCGTGCGTCTGCGCCATCGAGTTCGCCAACGCGGTTTGCAGACTGTTTTCGCCAACGACAACTATGGGGTCTGGCGAGCCGACTTCGATGACGTGTGGCACCGATGCAGTCGCAAGTCGGGGCCGGCAGGGCAAATCGCCCGCGCACTGCGGCCCATGCGCGGCGACTGCACGATCCTCAAGCCGCGTCATTCGGCATTTCATGCCACCGCGCTAAATCTGCTGTTGACCCAACTGCAGTGCAAGCGCCTGATCGTCACCGGGCTCGCGACGGATAGCTGCGTGCTGTTCACGGCCATGGATGCATACCTCAGAGGCTACGAGCTCTGGGTTCCTCAAGACTGCACGGCAGCGGAGGACCTACAGGCCAAACAAACTGCATTGCAGCAAATGGAAAGAGCCGTCAAAGCTCTGACAGGGCCCGCGAACTGACAGAGGCGAACCTCCACCGGATAACGGCGACTGCTAACACGCGGCCGCTTCATTCGAGTGGGAACTACAGGAGCTCGTTTAGAAGATAGTAAGCATGGTCCTTGAGCCGGTGCCAAGGACCCCGGCGCTTCCAGGCTTGTAGCTCAACTTCCTGCGCGCGCTGCACGTACTTCATGAAGATGGCGTCCAGGCGCTTCGCCAGTTCCGGATCGGCCACGGACAGGGTGATTTCGTCGTTGGTCTCAAAGCTGCGATCGTCGAAATTGCTGGACCCGATGGCACTCCATGCGCCATCGACAGTGAGGATCTTCTGGTGAAGCAGCGTGTGCGAATACTCGAAGAGCCGCACGCCGCATTCCAGCAGCTTCTGGAAGTTGCGGTGTCCGGCGTGCTGCACCATCGGGTTATCAGAACCGCTGGTCGATGGCATCAGAACGCGCACGTCCACCCCTCTTCGAACCGCGGCCCCCAGCGCGTCGATCGCATCGGGTTCGGGAATGAAGTAGGGGTTCTGGATCCAGATCCGCTCGCGGGCCACGCAGATAGCGGTGTGGTGGAGGATCTTGACCGTCGGAGCAGAATTCTCCGGCTTCGCGAACACTGCGTGGATGCACACGTCGCCCTGGGGCTTCAGTTCTGGAAAGACGCCGTCACCAAGGAACAACTCTCCGGTCTCGCCCGCCCAGTTCTCGCTGAACGCACCTTGAAGACTGTGCACGATTGGCCCATGCAGGTGCAGGCTGACGTCTGCGAAATGCAGCCCGTCTTCGGCATTGCCTAGCCACTCGTCGACAACACAGTGACCACCCACGAAAGCCTCACGTCCATCCAGGACGACGATCTTGCGGTGATCGCGGTCGTTCAGCACTCCAATGTTCCGCAGAGCCCGCTTGTGAAAGAAGTGCACTTGGCAGCCGGAGGCGCGCATGCGCGCTACGACCTCTTTGCCGGCGTGCTTGGAGCCCTGTGCGTCGAGTAGGACACGCACCTGAACGCCAGAGCGTGCGCACTTGACGAAGGCATCGGCCAGCCGTTGGCCAAGCTCACCATCCTTCCATAGAAACGTCTCGAAATGGACCGTGTGCTGCGCCTGTGAGACTCGCTGCAGCAGCACGTCGAAGTACGCCCCGTTTTCGAGAACCTCGACGCGGTTGCCAGCGACCACGGTGCCAAGTGTCAGCCCTGAAAGGCTGGGCATCAGTTCGGCAATGGGAGCGTCGCACTCGATCCTCAGTGAAGGGTCGCGGTGGCGCCGGATCGACCAGATCACGAGCAATTGGACGATCACCACAATCGCGAGAAGTGTCCCCCACACCAAAACCACCTAGATCAGACCAGCAGCGCGGCTGGCTTTTCGCTGGCACGCCACGAGCCGCAGCGGGCTGAGCGCATCTGGTTCCATGGGCTCAGCGACGTTGCGGCATATACCAGATCGTCGACGATCAATATCCGCAACTCACCCAGGTCGGTCAAACCTTCAGTCATGTATCCCTCGTGCAACCCTTTCGCGCGGACGGGCAATTGCTGTGCCTTACGACGCCCACAAGGCCAAGGTGCCAGGAAAGGAGGCACGCGCCACCCACGGCGAAGGCTATCGCTGACTTGGCCGACAACCGGCTGCTCACCCCCCGCCCCCGAGCAGCATGTTTGATGCGGCCCGGCGCGACATCGCGCTGCGCCAAATTCAGATGCTGGAGTTTGGACGGTCCATCGGGAAGCTCCCTTTGAGACGCGATGCGCTGACGTCTTGGTTTGGCGGACGCTTGGAAGAGGCGACTGGCCGATCTGTGTGATGGCGCACAGACCGACGCGATATCGAGCCACTACAACCTGCGGATCGCTGAGCAAGGGAGTTGCCATGAATCCGTTCTGCAAGCCATTGAGTGCCCTCACCCTGGGGGCACTCGTATTCACAGTGGCCGCGCTGGCTGGCTGCGGCGGTAGCCGCGATCCCATCCTCGGCGGGCCGGACGTGGGTCAGTTGCCCACCGTCACCGCGACGGTGCCTGCGGCGAGCACGCCGATCGAGACGGACGTTGACACGCACACCCTGGTCCAGGCCACCTTCAGCAAGCCGATGGACGAGACGTCGATCACGGCCGCCAGTTTCTCGCTGGCCTGCCCGGCCGGTACGCCGGTGCCTGCCAGTGTGGCTTACGACGCGGCCACCCTGACCGCCACCTTGACGCCTGACGACGCGCTGCCGCCAACCACCACCTGCGAAGCCACCGTCGACGCCTCCGTTCAAGACACCACCGGCCTGGCGATGGGCACGGCCTTCGTGTGGAGCTTCGTCACCAGCACCGCCGCAGCGGTCGATTCAACCCGGCCGACAGTCACCTTCACGCTGCCCGACGACGGCGACACCGGCGTCGCGACGAACAGCCGCATCACTGCGACCTTCAGCGAAGCGATGTTGGCGAGCACGCTGACGGACACCAGCTTCACGGTGACCAACACCACGCTGGGCACCGCCGTGGCCGGCACTGTCGGCTATGTGGCCGCTTCCCGCACGGCCACCTTCACGCCGTCGACCCCGAACACGCTGGCTGCCGACACCTTGTTC
>NZ_JBFUGE010000433.1:0-5065 GCF_056403075.1 Ideonella sp. P3_A4
GCATCCCGGCGAGCGCCGGGCCCGCCACGGCAGCGACCTGGGTGATGGTGGAGAGCTGTCCTGTCGCCGGCAGCAGAAGCGTTGGCGGCAGCACCTCCTTGACCAGGCCCATCCGGCAGATGCCGTAGACGTAGTTGAGCGTCATCAGTGCGAAGGCGGCGGCGAAGAAGGGCACGACCAGCCGGTCGCCATCGGCGAGCAGCAGCGCCTGCGCGCCCATCAGCACGACCATGCCGGCCATGGCCCTGCGTGCCCAGAGCGCACGATCGACGCGATCGACCCAGACACCGATGAACATGGCCAGCAGCAAGTTGGGCAACAGCTCGACGGCACGCAACCCCGTCATGACTCCGGCGGACCGGGTGAGCTCGTAGAACGCGAGCGGCAAGGCCAGCTGGTAGATCTGGATCCCCAGCGCGAAACAGGCGGACGAAGCGAAGACGCGGCGGAATCCGGCGTTGCGCCAGAGGGTGGACTCGGACATGGGGCAAGGGCACAAACGGAAGCGGCAGGGCAGTGTGGTCGGTAATACGGAAGAGATATAGGCCAGAATTCGAGTTGGCTTTCCGCTTTTACGACACGACGCCTTGAAGCTGCTGCATCAGTACCTCCGTCTTGCCGATGGCTTGGCCGTGGAGTCCAGCCTGTCGATCGAGGCGGCGGCAGATCGCCTGTGCTGCACGCCTCGCAACGCGCGCTTGCTGCTGGGGCGGATGCAGGCTGAAGGGTGGTTGCGCTGGACGCCGGGGCGCGGACGCGGGAAGTTGTCCGTGCTGGCGCTTTTGCGCGAGCCCGGTGTTCTGCGCGATGCCCACCTGCGCGGGCTCATCGGCCATGGCCGCCTTGAAGAGGCCTTTGACAGCCTGCCCGCGGCGGCGCGGTCGCGACTGCAGTCCGCCTTGCCGGCGTTTCTGGGCCCGACCGCCGGTGGTGGATTGCGTGTTCCGTTCTACCGCCCGCTGCATGCGCTCGATCCGATCCACGTGACCCGCCGCACCGAGGCCCACCTGGTTTCGCAGCTGTGTGACGGGCTGACCGGCTTCGATCGTGAGCGCGACAGCGTGGTGCCCGGCTTGGCCCATCACTGGGAGTGCCTGGACGGTGGACGCCGCTGGCGGTTGTGGCTCAGGCCGGGGCTGCGCTTTCATGACGGTCGCCCGCTGGGTGCGAGCGACGCCGCCGCGTCGCTGCAAAGGTTGCGTGACACGGCCGGGCCGCATCGTGCACTGATGGCTCACCTGCGCGAAGCGAAGGTCGCGGGCGATCGTCTCGAGCTTTGGCTCACCGAGCCTGATCAGCTGCTGCTGCATCGGCTCGCCCATCACAGCGCCGCCGTTGTGCCGGTCGACGACTGGAAACGCCCCGAGTTCGCGACCTTTCCGATCGGTGCGGGCCCGTTCAGGCTGGTGCGCAACAACGAATACCGCGCGACGCTCGCGGCCTTTGAAGGCTATTGGCGCGAGCGGCCGCTTATCGCGGAGATCGATCTCTGGGTTGTGCCGGATGGCGCGCCGATCCCCGAGGTGGACCTGCGGCTCGGCCAGCTGGCCGACGACGAGCGCGTATTGCCTGCCGGGTGGCACCAGCTCGCGCAACCCGAACAGGGCTGCGATTGCGTGCTGCTCAACCCGGCGCGCCCGGCTTTCACCACTGCGGCTGCTCGTCTCGCCGTGGGGCGCTGGTTGCGTGCCGAGGTGGCTCGCCGCGCGATGCCGGCGCGATGGGGCGTCGCGCGAGGATGGTTGCCCGGGTTCACGCACTTGCCCGCGCCCGCCGCGCGTGACGCAAGCACGCCGCCGCGCCTGCCGGCCACAGTGCGCATCGTCACCTACGAGCTGGACCACCACCTCGAGCTGGCGGGCGCCATCGCCGACGCGCTGCGCTCTGCCGGCTCACGTGCCAGCTTGCGCGTGCTGCCTGCGCCGGTTTTCGCGCGCTGGGAGTGGCGCCACGATGCCGACCTCGCGGTCACGGGAGAAGTGCTCACCGACGACCTCGCGTTCGGCCAGTTCAGCGCTCTGGCCAGCGATGGCCAATTCCAYGCCTGGCTCAAGCCGAGCATGCGCCGCTGGCTGGCTGCGCAGTGCAGTGCCATTGCAGCGGAGCCCTCAGCCTCACGCCGGGCGACACTGATGGAAGAAGCCTTCGCACGCCTGACGCTCGACGGTGCCGTGCTGCCCATGCGCCACCTCATGCAAAAGCTGACCCACGCGCCGCAGTTGGGCGGTGTCTCGCTGGCACGGTGTGGGTGGATGGACTTTCGCAGGCTGTGGATCAGGCCGGAGGAGCCGCCCGAAGAGTCGGCCACGCAGGGCGCGAAAGGGCCAGAAGAAAAAACGCCGCGGACCAGCAGGAGCCCGCGGCGTGTCAAAGGATGAACCCGGCGCTGAGGGGGCGCGCCGGCAAGGTCTCGCTATCGATTCATCCGCAGCGTGTGCGTCCACTGGTGGTCGGAGGCCGACACCGCGTACGAGTAGGTGCTGTACTCCTGCCCCTCACCGGGCCACGGGTTCATGATGTAGACGTACTTGGTGCCGTTGTAGTTTTCCCAGCCGTCGCCGACCATGATGTGGCCGCCGCCGCTGGTCCAGCCGTAGCGCATCACGAACGGGCGGTTGTTGTTGATGTCCCAGGTGACGCTGTTCCACGACGAGGCGTAGCTGTACGCGGTGTTCGAGATGCCGCCCAGGTTCCATAAGATGGACTGCACGCTGCCCGAGCTGCCGTACAGGTTGTTCGGCTGGTTCGCGTTGCTGTTCCAGTTGAAGGTGTTGTTGCCGCAGGCGTAATTGATGCCGAACGCCCAGTTGACGATGTAGCACTGGCTGTCGTTGGTGCCGTAGTAGCGCATGACCGCGCGGCTGGAGCCGGCCCAGCACCACTGGCTGTGCTCCTGGATGGTTTCGACGACGTTCAGCTGGCGCCAGTCGGCCATCGCCAAGGGCATGGCGAGCAGCATGGACGCGGTGACGACGGTACGCTTGATTGCAAGTTTCATGACGAGTCTCCGGGGTCTGGCTTGCTCAGGGCTGGAAGTCAGCGACGTTGGCCGCAACGGCGGCACGCAGCGAAGGCAGCACATCGCCTTGCTCCAGCAACCCATCGCCCACCGGCATGCGCAGCGATACACGGGCCGACACCAGCGGCGCGAGGCGCGCGTGGCCATCGGCCGGCGACACGACCTCGAGGAAGTCCGAGTGCGCCTGGAAGATGCGGACGAAGCGCAGGTTCGAGCGGTCGGGGTTGCCGTGCTGGCGCATCTTCGCGTCCACGTCTTCCGCCAGCGCGGCGCCGCCGTACGACACGGCCTGCCATTGGCCATTCATCTGGTCTACCGTGACCAGGCCCACAGGGCGGCTGCCCAGGCGCACCACGAAGCGCCATTGGCCGGTGGGCTTGGCGGCGGAACTCAGGTCGCTGCCGGACGTGATGTCGGACGGGTCGACGGTGTAGACGGCGAAGCCGCGGCCCAGGCGCAGGCGGGCCAGATCGGCCACGCTGTCGATGGCGAGCGGGAAGCCCTTGGGCAGCGCGTCGGCGTGCGCCTTCTGCTGGTGTTGAACGAAGCGGGCCAGGTCCTGTGCGGCGGCTCCCGCGGCGGCTGGCTCTTGCTGCATCGCCGGCGAAGCCTGGGCAAACGAACCGGCGCTGCCCAGCAGCGCACAGAGCACAGCCAGGCTGGCCCCTGCTCGGCACAGGGGGCGCCCCAGGCCAGTCCACGGTGATAGGGGATTCGACATCTCACAGTCTCCTTCAAACAGGGAGCGGTTCAACCGCGACAACGACGTCCTCGCATCAGCATCGGCACAAGTGACCAAAGTACTGCTGCGGGCCGGGTTGATTCTGGGAATTGCCTTTTGCGGCGCCCACCGCTTGAATACCCTATTCGAGGTTGTCCCTATGGTGCCGGGTGGGTCCAGGCACTTGCGAAGGGCCTAACCACGGCCTCAGCGTGGTCGATCCGCGATACCCCTCAAGGCGGGCAGAGAGCGCAAACTTCGGCCTTGCTGCCATGGCCGAAACGCCTGCCACCGTCACGTTCCGCTTCTACGAGGAGCTGAATGACTTTCTCGCCCCCGACCGGCGCCGGCGGGCGTTCGACTGCCGCTGCGCTGACCGTGCGACGACCAAGCACATGATCGAGGCGCTGGGTGTGCCGCACACCGAGGTCGAGCTGGTGCTGGTCAACGGCGAATCGGTCGGCTTCGATCGCATGCTCAGCGATGGCGACCGCGTCGCGGTGTACCCGGTGTTCGAGGCCTTCGATGTGACGCCGTTGCTACGCGTGCGTGAGCATGCGTTGCGGGAGACACGTTTTGTTGCCGACGCTCATCTGGGTGGGCTTGCGCACCAGCTGCGCCTGTTCGGCTTCGACACGCTCTACGACAACCACTTCGAGGATGCCGAGATCGTGCGCCTCGCGGTCGAGCAGGGCCGCATCGTGCTGACGCGGGACCGCGAGCTGCTCAAGCGTCGCGACGTCACGCACGGCTGTTATGTGCGCACACTGCACCGCGATCAGCAACTGCGCGAGGTGTTCGACCGGCTCGACCTTGCCGGCTCGGCCCGGCCCTTCACGCGGTGCCTGCGTTGCAATGCGCCATTGCGCGCCGTCGACAAGGCCGAGGTCATCGAGCGCCTGCCGAGCGGTGTGCAGGAGCGTTTCGAACGCTTTGCCTGCTGCGATGGTTGCGGGCGCGTGTTTTGGGAGGGCACGCACTGGCAGCGGATGCGCACCATGGTCGACACGCTGCTGGCGCCGGCCGCGTGACGCTGGCCAACATCACGAAACCCCAAGACCTCGCCCTCAGCCCCATGTACGCAAACGCACAGTGAAGGCGCGGCAAATGGTGTGTACTTCAGTGCACAGATTGCCGGATCGCACATTCGCGCGGCGGCCGGTGAATGGTCTGAGCGACGGGCTCGATGAAGAGCCTGACGCCCGGACACGGAGCGGCGCAGACGTTGAAACGGATGCAGTGCTCGCAGTCTTCGATGCGCGTGAGAAGAGAAACGCCATGGACTTGCAAACTCCCATCAGCGCCGAGGTCGCATGCTCCTACCT
>NZ_JBFUGE010000434.1:0-5062 GCF_056403075.1 Ideonella sp. P3_A4
CGATGAAGCTGCACGGCAACATCTACGGTCTGGCGACGAAGCGTCCGTGCGTGAACATCGGTGTGGGGCGCAAGCAGCAGCTGCTGTACAGCGAGTCCGGGCTCGAGTCCTGCTCGGTGCATCCGGGCGAGCTGTCGCAGCGCACGTTCTTCAACGCGCTCACTGCGGCGACGAGCGAGCCGATGCGGCGGCGGGTCAACGACCTGTCGGACCAGAGCTTCGCGGCCTTGGCCAAGTTGCGCGAGTCATTGCGGGTTCAGTTCGGCCYCAACGAGTTGGAAGAGGCCAGCGTCGCCTGACGGCCCGATGCAGCGAAGGGGCCGYGCACTGCACAATGTGCGGGCCCTTCTTTCACATCCATCGCCATGAGCACTCCCACGCTGCTGCTTTCCCTGTTCCAGTACAAGGCCTGGGCCAACGCCGAGTTGTTCGTCGAACTTCGAAAGGTCGACCCCGAGGCGAACGAGGCCCAGCGCCACCAGGCCATCCGGCTGCTGAACCACATCCACGTCGTCGACCGGATCTTCGTCGGCCACCTGTCCGGCAAGCCGCACGGCTACACCGGCACCAACACCACCGAGACGCCGACGCTGGACGAGTTGCAGGCGGCGGTCACCGAGACCGACCGCTGGTACGTCGACCACGTCACGGCGCTGACGGCCGAGCGCCTGAGCGAGCCGGTCACCTTCACCTTCACCGATGGTCTGCAAGGCTGCATGACGCGTGAAGAGATGCTGGCCCACGTCATCACCCACGGCGGCTACCACCGCGGCGCGGTTGGCAATGTGATGCGCCAGGCTGACGTGCAGCCGCCGAAAGATACCTTCACCCGCTACCTGCACACCACCGAGCCGGAGCGCCGCGAGCGATAAGACGCACCGCGGCGCCTTGGCAGGAGCCAGCTGAGACAGCCCTTTCGATGGCCGTGAGGCGACGGCTTGTTATCGTTCGCCCATGCAATTGCTTCTGGCCCCGATGGAGGGGCTGCTCGACCATCACCTGCGGGACATGCTGACGCGCGTCGGCGGCATCGACCGCTGTGTCAGCGAATTCATCCGCATCACCGACCAGCTGCTGCCCGAGCGGGTGTTCTTCCGCGTCATGCCCGAGCTGGCCAATGGTGGCAACACGCCGTCGGGCGTGCCAGTGCGCGGCCARCTGCTGGGCTCGGACCCGGCTTGCCTGGCCGACAACGCGGCGCGCCTGGCCTCGCTGGGCCCGACTGGGGTCGATCTGAACTTCGGCTGCCCGGCCAAGGTGGTCAACCGCCATGGCGGCGGTGCGGCGCTGCTGGACGACCCGGCGCTGCTGAACCGGATCATGGCCGAGGTGCGGCGCGCCGTGCCGGCCCACCTGGCGGTGTCCGCCAAGATGCGCCTGGGCACCGAAGACCACAGCCGCGCCGAAGAGTGCGCGCTCGCGTTGGCCGAGGGGGGGGCGGGCGAGATCGTCGTCCACGCGCGCTCCAAGCGCGATGGCTACCGCCCGCCGGCCTACTGGGAGCGCATCGCCCAGCTGCGCGAGGTGGTCGATGTGCCGCTGGTGGCCAACGGCGAGATCTGGACGGTCGACGACGCGCTGCGCTGCCGCGAGGTCAGCGGATGCACCAACCTGATGCTGGGCCGCGGCATGGTGGCCGACCCGGGGCTGGCGCTGGCGCTGCGGGCGGCCCTGGGCGAACCGATGGCCGTGCACCCGGCTGGCACCCCGGCGGTGCTGGAGTGGCCGCACCTGTTGGCGTTGCTGCGCGTGTTCTGGACCGGCATCGAGCACCACATCACGCCGCGCCACCGGCCGGGCCGCCTGAAGCAGTGGCTCAATTTCCTGCGCCGGCGCTTCCCCGAGGCCGAGGCGGCCTACCAGCAGCTGCGCACCGTCAACGAGCCGGCGGCAATGCGCCAGGCTCTGTACAGCCTGGGCTGAAGGCGACAAACTCGCGCCGCACAATGACAACGTTTACACCGACCTTGACCTGCCCAAGAGCCGCTGCCGCAACCGGTCGGATGGCGCTATCCCGGCGTGAAAACCCGCTGGTCGGCGGCTGGCGCTTGAATAACCGGCTTTTCGGCCGATAGAGCCCGGGCAGCCGAGGTCGACCGCGCTGCTGTCGTAGGACATGGGTTACCCCTTCCTGATCAATTCACTGGTCAATCTGATCGTCGGCCTGGCACTCGTGCTGGCTTGGCGTCGCCACCGCGAGCAGGTGTTCCTGCGCTCGCTGGGCTTCGCCACGCTGGTGCAGGTCCTGGTGCCGCCGGCCTTCATGTGGTGGCAGAAGAGCCTGGGCATCGCGTCCTGGCCGGCCGCCGCATTGCTGGTGGCTTCGGTGGCCGGCGCGTTGATCCTGCTCGCCAATGGCGCCGCCGGGCTCGCCGGACGCAGCCTGTCGCGACGCGGCCTGTCGGCCTTCGGCGCGGTGCTGGTGGTGATCTACCTGGTCTCGCTGCCGCTGGAGCCGCGCATCGGGCAGGCGCTTTCCGGTGTGCTGAACCTGGGTGTCGGGCTGGTGGCGGCGCGTTGGCTGTGGCCCCATCACCGCGCCGAGCGCCTGAGCGGCGTGTTGCTGGTGGCCGTCGGGCTGAACCAGTTCTGGTACGTCGCCATCGGCGAGTCCGGCCTGGCGATGCAGGCCAGCCTGGGCACGGTGCTGCGCGTCGGGCTCGGCTTCAGCCTGCTGTACGAGGCGCTTCGCCGCAGCAGCGAGGCCGCGCAACGCCTACGTGATCAGTACCTGCGGATGACCGAGAAGTCGCACTTCGGCGTCATCGTGATCCAGGACGACCACGTGCCCTACGCCAACAACGCGGCGCGGATCATCTACAACCACCCCGGTACCAAACCCTTCCCGCTGCCGTGGCGCAGCCGGCATGTCAGCGACGAGGACCGCGAGCGTTCGCTCTCTCGCCACCGGGCCATCGTCACCGGCCAGGTCGACCAGATCCAGTGGGAGGGCCCGCGCCTGCGCCACGACGGCCGCCACATGTACCTGCGTTTCGCCTCCTGGCGCATCGAGTGGGACGGCCGCCCGGCCGAGCAGGTGGTGGTGATCGACGACACCGAGCACCATGCAGCCGCCGCCGCACTGCTGCGCCAGGCCACCGAAGACAGCCTGACCGGCCTGCCCAACCGCAGTGCGCTGCTGAGCCGGCTGGCCCACCTGTGCGAGCAGGGCCAGCCTTTCGGCCTGCTGCTGATGGATGTCGACCGCTTCAAGCTCTTCAACGAAGCGCACGGCCCATCGGTCGGCGACGACGTGCTGCGCGCACTGGCCAGAGCCCTGCTCGAAGCCGCGCCGCCGCCAGCCGAGGCGATGCGCCTGGGCGAAGACGAATTTGCACTGTTGCTGCCGTTGCCGGTGGGCGAGGGCGGTGCCGAGTCGGCATCGCTGACGCTGGCCGGCCAGGTGCGCGAGCGCCTGCTGCAGCCGCTGGAGCTGCCCGGCCACCGCTTCTATGTCGACGTCTCGATCGGCCTCGCGCTGCACCCCGAATCGGGTCGCGCGCCCGAGGCGCTGCTGCGCGCCGCGCAGGCGGCGATGCATGAGGCCAAGCGCGTGCCGGGCTTGTCGGTGCGCCTGGCCGACGCCGGTTTCGTGCGCGGCTCGGGCGCCTCGCTCAAAGCCGAGCAGGCCTTGCGTGCCGGCCTGCACAACGAAGAATTCCTGCTGGTCTACCAGCCCAAGATCGCGGCCGACGATGGCCGGCTGACCGGCTTCGAGGCGCTGGTGCGCTGGCAGCGGCCTGGCGTGGGCCTGGTCGGCCCGGCCGATTTCATCCCCGCGGCCGAGCGCACCGGGATGATCGGCGCGCTCGGTGCGCTGATCCTCGACAAGGCCTGCGCGCAGGTCGCGGCGTGGCTGGCCGCTGGCGAGGCGGTGGTGCCGGTGGCCGTGAACGTGTCGCCGCTGCAGTTGCTGGACCCGGATTTCGCCGGCCTGGTGGCGCGCAGCATGGCGTTGCACCGGGTGCCGCCGCAGTTCCTGACGATCGAGATCACCGAGACGGCAGCCGCCACCCACCTGGACGTGGCCCGCGAGCGCATCACCGAGTTCGGCGCGCTCGGCCTGCAGGTCGCGCTCGACGACTTCGGGGCCGGGGTCTCTTCACTGAACATCCTGCGCAGCCTGCCGCTGCAGGTGGTCAAGATCGACCGATTGCTGATCGACCCGATGCCGGCCGCTGACGCGCAGGCCGTCGTGCGTGCCGTGTGCCAACTGGCGCGCGCGCTGCGGCTGAGGGTGGTGGCCGAAGGGGTCGAGACGGCAGAGCAGGCGGAGGCCGCACGCCACGCCGGCTGCGACGAATTCCAGGGCTACTACTTCAGCCGGCCGATGCCGCCTGCCGAGGCGGTGGGCTGGCTGCGGCGCTCGCTGCCGGCGACTGCGGTGGTCTCGAATTGACCGTCCGGCTCAGGGCCTGATCAGCCTCTCGACGAAAAAAGGGGCGTCGGCGACGCCCCTCTCAGATCCGCAGAGAGTGTCAGACCGGTGCGACGGCGGCCACGCCGGCGCGCGCCACCTGGGCGTCTTCGTTTGATTTCGCACCGCTGACGCCGACGGCGCCCAGCACGTGGTTGTGCAGGATGATCGGCACGGCGCCTTCCAGCATGCCGGTCATGTTGGGCGCGCTGAGGAAGGCGGTGCGGCCCTGGTTGATCATCTCTTCATAGTGGCGCGACTCGCGCTTGCCCATGGCGGCGGTGCGAGCCTTGGCGGTGGCCATTTCCGAGCTCAGCGCCGGGGCGCCGTCGAGGCGGTAGAAGCCCAGCAGGTGGCCGCCGTCGTCGACGACGGAGATCGAAACGGTCCAGTGGTGCGTCCAGGCTTCGGCACGGGCGGCCTCGAGAATCTTCCGCACGTCGGCGTGTTCGAGGTAGGGCTTGTTTTGCATGGCGAAATCGATGGAGGGTGACGGGCAAAGCGGCAGAGTATCGCCAATGACGTCATAAGCATTGAAGATGCCAACCCTCAAGCTGAATCAAGTTGTTGCGGTGTGCCAGTGTCGAAGGTCCCTTGGGGCAGGCCAAGCGTACCGCTGAGCAGCCGGCGCGAGAGGCCCTGCAC
>NZ_JBFUGE010000435.1:0-5055 GCF_056403075.1 Ideonella sp. P3_A4
GATTCAGCGTCGCTCACGGCCTGCCACCAGACCGGGCCCAGCCGTGGCTGGCGGCGCATCGTGGCCACCGCCAGGTCGATCTCGCGGCGTGCCTCGGCCCATTGGCCGGTGGCCGCCAGCGCCTGGCCATGGCGAGCCCGAAGCGCCGCCAGGAAGAGGTGATCCTCCCCGGCTCCGGCATACAGGGCCCGAGCCTGTTCGAGCAGGGGCAGCGCCCGCTGCGGGTCACCGACGGCGATCCAGGCACGCGCCAGGCGCTGGTGGGCGGCGGCGTTCTCCGTCTGCAGGCGCAGCCTGACCGGCTTGGCCTGAATGGCATCGAACTGGGTCTGGGCCAACGGCAAGGCCTCGGCCCCACGGCCCAGATCCAGCAACACGCCGCAACGTCGCGCCGCCACCACCGGATCCGACTCGCTCGACGGGGCTCTGCGCACCAACTCGTCCAGGATGGCCAAGGCCCGCGCAGGTCGCCCGGCCGCCTGATGAACGGCGGCTTCGCGTTGCATCAAGTCGATGAGCTCCGGGCCTTGCAGCGCATCGCCCGAAGGCGTGAGCCGCGCGCGCCACTGGGCCAACAACTCGAGCGCGCGGGCATCCTCGCGCACGTGGCTCCACAGTTCCACCTGTTGCAGATCGGCGTATTGGCGCCACAGCAGCGAACCAGCCTCTGGCTGCGCCGCCAGGTCGGACCGCGCGCCGGCCAACAGCGGCGCGGCCTGATCGAATCGGCCGGCCTGCAAGTGGACCTCGACAAGGTACAGCCGCGCCGACAGGAGATGGTCCGGATCGATGCGACCGGCCTCGCGCTCCAGGACACCTCGTGCATGGGCCAGCAGGCTCAGCGCACCGGCCTCGTCGCCCCGGTACAACTGCAGCAGACCCCACTGCAGCTCGATGAGCGCGGTGTCCACGTGCTCGGGGCCCGCTGAGGCTTGCATCTCCCGCCAGGCGCGCTGCATTTCGGGCTCGGCCGCGCCCAGGTCGCCCAGTGGTTGCCACAGCATCATGGCGTGGCGAAAGCGTTCCCGAGCCAGCCGGGCGCCCTGGCCGGCGAACAGGCGGACCTTGATGTCCAGAGCTTGATGCTGTAAGGCCAGGGCCTCGTCGGGCCGGCCTTGTTCATGCCGCAGCAGCGACAGGTCCGCCAAAGCGTCTGCGGCCAAGTCTGAATTGGGCGTGAGGCGGCCCAGCGCCTCCGTTGAAGGCTCGATGCGTGCGCGCGCCTCCTCGATGTGCGCGCTGAACAGGTCCATGCGGCCAAGCGCGCTTTCTGCCGCCCAGCGCTGAACCTGCACCGGCGAGCGAGCGTCGTCCTTCAGCAGCGCGACCGCCGTCAAGAGAGTGGCCCGCGCCAGGTCGGACTCCCCACGCTGTTCGTGGGTCTGGGCCAGTTCGCGCAGGGCCTCGCCGCGTTCGGGCAGCGGCGCATCGCGGGCGGCCAACTGCTCCGCGCGCGCGTGGCGCAGTGCCAGCGCGCTGTCGGTCAGCGCAAGGTCGCTCAACAAACGGCCCACGAGCCCTTGCACCTCACTGCGCATCTCGGGCTGCTGGCCCAGTCCGCTGTTGCGCAGCGCGGTGGCGCTGTGCTCCAACAGTTCGCGCACCGTTTGGCGGCTCTTTCGCGCTGCGTCGGCCTGGTTCAGGCTGCCGGCTTCGAACAAACCGATCAGGAACTCCTTGATTGCCAGCGACTTGCGCGCCTCGGCCTGCGCCACGCTCGCTTGCCACAGCGCCGCGGCCAGGCCGCCGATCACCGACAGTGATACCAGAGCCCCGGCAACCACCACCAGACAGTGGCGCTGCATGAAACGCAGCAGGCGGTCACCCGGCCGGTCCGGATGCGCGGCAATCGGCTCGCTGGCCAGCCAGCGCTGCAAGTCGAGCGAGAAGGCGTCGGCGGTGGCGTAGCGCTGGTTCGGCTGTTTGCGCAGCGCGTGCAGGACGATCACGTCCAGGTCGCCCGAGAGCAGCCGGCGCAGGCCGGCGGGCGTGCCGCTGAAGGGCAGCGCGTCTTGCGCCGGACGCTGCCGCCAGCGCTCGCTAGGCCGCAGCGGGTCAGCGGCCAAGATGGCCTCTTCGAGCTCGCCCCGGGTGCCGCGGGGCAGGCGATAGGCCCTCACACCCGTCATCAGTTCGTAGAGCAGCACGCCCATTGCATAGACGTCGCAGGCGGTGCCCAGCGGGCCGCCGGCAATTTGCTCGGGAGCGGCGTAGTCCGGCGTCATCGGAGCGCCGCCATGGCGGGTCAGTGCACTGGTCACGCCGTCCGCGCGCTCGTCGAGCATCTTGGCGATCCCGAAGTCCAGCAGCTTCACCTCGCCGTGGGTGCTGACCAGGATGTTCGAAGGCTTCAGGTCGCGATGCAGCACCAAATGCGAATGGGCGAATTGCACCGCGCGCAGCGCTTGGGAGAACAGGCGCAAGCGGGCGGCCAGGTCCAGGGCATGCCGGGCGCAATAGGCGTCGATGGGCTCGCCTTCGATGAACTCCAGCACCAGGCAAGGCACGCCGTCGCCGGTCAGCACCACGTCGTACAGGCGGGCGATGTTCGGATGCTCCAGCCCGACCAGTGCGTCACGTTCGCGCAGCAGGCGCTGCGCCAGCGCGCGCTGCCCGGGGCCGGCATGGGGCAATTTCAACGCCACTTGCCGCTTGAGTTGTGCGTCATCGCGCTCGGCCAGATAGACCGTGCTCATGCCCCCCTTGCCGAGTTCACGCAGCAGCCGATAGGGCCCGATGCGCTCCGGCCGTGGGACTGGCGGGAGACCCGGCGCCAGCGATGCGGACGTGGCGAGCACTGGCCCATGCTCGAGGAACCGACCGGTCTCGATGGCTCTGCGGTCGTCGAGCAGCTGGCGTAGCGCGCGAGCAACAGGCTCGGACACGCGCAAGGCGGTGGCCCATGCATCGCGTCGCTCGGTGGGCAGATCGAGCGCCTGGCCGTACAGCGCCAGGGCCTCGGACCATTGCGCGGCGGAAGGCGTCATGACGCGGGCCCCGGGCCGGTCAATGCGGCATCAGTGCGCGATAGAGGTAGCCGCGCGCCTTGGCCCAATCGCGCTCGACGGTGCGCAGCCCGACGCCCAGGGCTTCAGCGATCTCGGCGCCTTCCAGGCCGACGAAGTAGCGCATCTCCACCACCCGCGCCAAGCGAGGATCGATCTGTTCGAGCTCCAGCAGCGCCTCGTGGACGCCCAGTACCTCGTCGCTGCCAGCGGGCAGCCCATTCGCGGCGGCCGTGTTCAGCGTGACGAGGACGGCCTGCCGCCGTGCCGCTCGACCTGCAGCCCGCGGGCGATGTCGACCACCACCGAGCGCATCACGCGCGCGCTGTAGGCCAGGAAGTGGGAGCGGTTTTCCACCTGAAGCCGGTTCAGCTTGAGCATGCGCAGGTAGGTCTCGTGCACCAGGGTCACGGTGTCCAGCATCATGCGGTGGCCGGCGTGGCGCACCCGCGCGCGGGCAATCCGGCTGAGCTCAGCGTAAAGCAGCTCGTAGAGGCGGCCGATGGCCGGCGCATCGCCGGCCCGGGCATTCGAGAGCAATTGGGTGACTTCCGTCATGGCTGTTCTCCCTGTCGCCAAGCGGTCATGTTAGGTCCAGGCGGGTGCCGGAAACCGCGTCCGTCCCCCTAGCGCCACCCCCTAGCGCCACCCCCTAGCGCCACCCCCTAGCGCCACCCCCTAGATGGCGTGCGTGCCAGGGCCGCCCGACGCCCGGGCTTCGCTCCAACAGGTCGGCGCTGGATTCGTCGAACGCTCCTGCGGTGGCGCAAGGCGGGGACGCTCAGCCCTCGAACAGGTCCGTGCCGCCACGCGGGGGCGGTGTCAGTCCGAGATGGCGGTAAGCCATCAGCGTGGCCACGCGGCCGCGCGGGGTACGTTGCAGGTAACCCTGCTGGATCAGGTAGGGCTCGATCACGTCTTCGATCGTGCCGGGCTCTTCGCCGATCGCGGCAGCGACGTTGTCGAGCCCGACCGGCCCACCGTCGAAGCGGTGCACCACGGCTTCGAGCAGCTTGCGGTCCATCACGTCGAAGCCGACCGGGTCGACGTCGAGCATCTTCAGCGCGAGGTCGGCGATCGTCTTGTCGATGCGGCCGTTGCCTTTGACATCGGCATAGTCGCGCACGCGGCGCAGCAGCCGGTTGGCGATGCGCGGCGTGCCGCGTGAGCGGCGTGCGATCTCTGTCGCGCCGGCAGCGTCGATCGGCACGTTCAACAAGCCGGCCGAGCGCGTGACGATGCGCGTCAGCTCTTCGGGCGTATAGAACTCCAGCCGCGCGACGATGCCGAAGCGGTCGCGCAGCGGGTTGGTCAGCATGCCGGCGCGCGTGGTGGCGCCGACGAGCGTGAACGGTTGCAGGTCGAGCTTGATAGAGCGCGCGGCCGGGCCCTCGCCGATCATGATGTCGATCTGGTAGTCCTCCAGCGCGGGGTAGAGGATTTCTTCGACGACCGGGCTGAGCCGGTGGATCTCGTCGATGAAGAGCACATCGTTGCGCTCGAGGTTCGTCAGGATCGCCGCCAAGTCCTTCGGCTTTTCGAGCACAGGGCCGCTGGTCTGGCGCAGGTTCACGCCCAGCTCGTTGGCGATGATGTGCGACAGCGTGGTCTTGCCCAGACCGGGCGGGCCGAACAGCAGCACGTGGTCCATCGCCTCGCTGCGCTTCTTGGCCGCGCCGATGAAGATCTCCAGCTGTTCGCGGGCCTTCGCCTGGCCCACGTACTCGGCCAGGCCCTTGGGCCGCAGCGCGCGTTCGAGCGCTTCTTCCTGCGGCGAGGCGGCGCTGGCAGTGACCACGCGAGACGCCGCGCGCTCGGGCAAGCCKAAATCATCGGTCTGGATGGACATACAGGGATTATCGCGTTTGGCGGGCCGGACATGGCGCCGCGCAACGCTTGCTCAGGGTCGGTCCCTACAATCCGCGCACCGTGCACAGCATCCGACACCACCGTCAGGCCCTTGCCTGGATCGCCTTCGTGGCGATCTTCGCGATTGCGCTGGTGCCGACCGTGTCGCGCTGGCTGGCTGCCGAACAAGGCGGCTCGGTCT
>NZ_JBFUGE010000436.1:0-5055 GCF_056403075.1 Ideonella sp. P3_A4
CTGGTGGACTTCGGCATCGCCAAGCGGCTGGATCTGCCGGGCGAGGCGGCCGACGTGGCCACCGCCACCCGCCAGCGTGTCATGACGCTCGCCTACGCCAGCCCCGAGCAGGTGCTGGGTCAGCCGGTCACGCCGGCCAGCGACGTGTATTCGCTCGGCGTGGTGCTCTACCGCCTGCTGACCGAAACCAGCCCCTACCCCGGCGACACCGCCAGCAGCGACTTCGCGCTGAGCCAGGCTATCTGCAACGACGAGCCGGTGTCGCCGAGCATGGCGGTGCCTGCCAACCGCACATTGCGCCAGCGCTTGAAGGGTGACCTCGACGCCGTCGTGCTGATGGCATTGCGCAAGCAGCCGGCCCGCCGCTATGCGAGCGCCGAGCAGCTGTCCGACGATCTGTTCCGCCACCTCGAAGGGCTGCCCGTGCAGGCGCGCCGCGGCGCCTGGAGCTACCGCGCCGGACGCTTCGTGCTGCGCCACCGCGCGGTCATGGGCGCCGCGCTGGTGGCCAACCTGGCCCTGGTCGCGGGCCTGAGCCTGGCCGCCTACGAAGGCATCGAAGCCAAGCGGCAGAAAGAGCGCGCCGAAGAACATTTCGCCAGCGTGCGCGCCCTGGCGAACATGCTGGTGTTCGACGTGCACCAGGCCATCGAGCAACTGCCCGGCTCCACGCCGGCGCGACAGATGATCGTGAAGAACGCGTTGACCTACCTGGAGCGGCTGGGCGCCGAGGCGCAAGGCGATGCCCAGCTGAAGGTCGAGCTCGCGACCGGCTACCGCCAGATCGGCGACATCCAGGGCGGACCCCTGGCCTCCAACCTGGGTGACCCCAAGGGTGCACGGGCCAGCTACGAGCGCGGCCTGGCTCTGTTGGAGCCCTTGCCGACCAGCGAGCTGCCGCCCAAGACGGCGGAAGCGGTGCGCCTTGAAACCAGCCGCACAGCCCGGGTGCTGTCGGTGCTGCTGGCTTCGCAAGGTGAGCTCGACGCCGGCGCCAGACGCGCCGAGCAAGGCATTGCCGCGGCGCGCCGCCAACTGGAGGTCGACCCGAACAACCCATCGGGCCAACGCCAGCTGGCCACCTTGTTGGGGGCACTCGCGCAGATCCACCAGTTCGCTGGCCACGACAAGGAGTTTGCGCCTGCGGTGGACGAGTCCATCACCTTGCTGGAACGCCTGTTTGCCAGCCAACCGGACGACGTGTCGACGGGCGGCAACCTGGCCAGCATGTACGGCCTGCGCAGCCAGCACCTGGCCCAGGGCCCGACGCCGGAGCGCGATGCTCCAGCGATGCTGACCGACCTGAACCGGAGCGCGGAGGTGTTGAACGGCCTGCTGAAGACCCACCCCGACAACACCATCCTGAAGGCCAACCTGGCCGTGGTCTACGACCACAGCGGTTATGCCCTGATGCTGCTCAAGCGCATGGATGAAGCCGTCGCCTCCCACCGGCAGGCCGTGGACGTGCTGAAGCCGATGGTCGCCAAGGACCCGAGCAACGTGATGCTGCGGGTCGACCTCGGCACCTTCAGCGGCGAACTGGCCGACACGCTGCTGGCCGCCGGCCAGTGGCAAGCTGCCGTCGAAGCAGCCCGGGAGGCACTCGATGCCTTTGACCAGGTGYCGGAGGAAGCTCGCGCCAATCTGGTCTCCCAGCGCGACCATGGCATGGCGTACTACAACATGGCCAGCGCGTTGAAGGCACGGGCCGAAGCACCGCGGCAGCCCGCCGCCTCAGTGCGCGCCGACAAGGCCGAAGCCTGCCGCTACCTGCGCAAGAGCGACGCGCTGTTCAAGGCCCACGAAGCCAAGTTCGGCACCGGCGCGCCCAGACCGAAACTGGAGGACGAGCTGCGCGACTGCCCTGCGTAGCCTCAGGCCGGCTGAGCTAGTGTCCTGTCCCGCAGATAACTGTCATTGCGACGGGCCGCAATGGGGATGATCGCGAGTCGACGAGCCAGGTTGATACCTGGCGGTATCAGCCTGGCTTGGCGGCGCTGCGAGTGCCCCATTTCGGCCCGCCCTACGGGTTCGACCAGATGGCGCGCTCGCGCGCCCGGCCGTCAGGACAGATACGCCCGGTATCTGCCCAGCCGCCCGACCGCACGATCATCACCATCTGGTCGAATCTCAATGGCAGTTTTCTGTGGGACAGGACACTAGGGCAACGCCCTTCTCGCCCGCATCACCAGCGCCCATTTCCGTCCTGTGTCGAGGTCGAAGGACACCCGGCCCATCTCGTCCAGCTCGACGGTCGTTTTCGCCACGGTCTGATGGACGTTGCCGCCGATCGACTCGAGCGTGTGGTGGATGGGGTCCACGCTGACCACCACGTCGCAATGCATCGCAACGCCCGGAGCGATGTTGCCGACAGTCGCCGGCGCGATGGGCGACGGTATCCCGTTCTCGCCCGTTCTTCCTGCGCAGATCAGATCACCGGGCACCGCTGCCGCGGGCGTCGGCACCACTTCGTACGCCGACGCGTACCCGTCGCGCGCGGCGGCGACGTAGACGGCATGCCGGTGGCTGCGCTGAAACTCGCTCTGTGAGATGTTGGCCTCGGCCATCACGGCGCTGATGAAGGCGGCAGACCACGCGCCGGTCGAGATCGGCGCTTCCGGCCCGGGCCATTGCCACTCGCAAACGTCGTTGCGGGTGCAGTCATGGTGGAACACTTCGCGCACCTGGGCCCAGTACTCGTCCACCACCGGGCAGAGCGCGTTGGTCTGCTCCTGTCCGCAGCCAGTTTCCACCTCCTGGCAAGACCCATCGGACACCACCAGGCAGAGCTCGTTGCCGGGCATGCCGTAGGTGCGCATCGAACCCCAGCGCGTCCATTCGGCTTCAGCCGCACCGATCAGGCGGGCGATCTGGGCATCGGACAAGGCGGTCGGGGCGATCTTGCGTTGGCCGACAGATGCACAGCTCGCCAGCAAAGGCAGCACCACGGCCGCCACGCGCCAGTTGATGCTGTTGAACGACGTGCCTAGCCGCCCCGTCATTGAGGCCCTCGAGTCTCCAGCGAACTCAGTCCGGCGCGCAAGGCGAACCGTGTCAGCTGCGCAATGCCCTGGATCTGCAGCTTGGCAAAGACGTGCTCGCGGTGCGTGGCCACGGTCTTGCCGCTGAGGTGGAGCTGTTCGGCGATCTGCTGGGTCGAAAAACCCTCGGCCAGCAGCTGGACCATCTGGCGTTCGCGTGGTGTCAGCCGCTGCAGCGCGGGGTCGGCTGCCGGCACGCCGCTGCTCTGAGCCAGCACCTGGCCCAACAGTTCACCGCTGAGAAAAAGCTGCCCCGCGTGGACCCGACGTATGCCGCGCGCCAGTTCGTCAAAGGAGTTGTCCTTCAACACGAAGCCGCTGGCGCCGGCATCCAGCGCGGCCTGCACCTGCTGCGGGTCCGATTGCATGCTCAGGCACAGCGAACGACAAGCCAGCGGCTCGCTGCGCAGGCGGCGAATGGCCTCCAGGCCATTCATGCACGGCATGGACAAATCCACCAGCAGCACGTCCGGCTGCCATTCGCGGGCCAGGCGCACCAGCTCCATGCCGTCACGCGCCTCGGCCACCACCTCGATGTCGCTCTCACGCTCCAGCAGCGCGACGAGGCCCTGGCGCACGCAATGATGGTCGTCCGCAATGATGACGCGGATCATCACGGTGCCCAGCTGATGCGGGCCTGCACACCGTCTCGGTCGCTGTTGCGCCAGCGCAGTCGGGCCCCGATGCGGCTCAGCTCGCGCCGGGTCGTGCGCAACCCCAGCCCTTGGCTCGGCAGCGCGGCTCGCCGCCGGGGCTCGGCGTCCGTCGAGCCTGGGCGTTCGGTGATCGTGATGCTCAGGCGGTGCGGCAGGATGGACAAGCGGGCATCCACTCCGGCCCCCTGGCCATGCTTGCAGGCATTGACGAGCAGTTCGCGCGTCGCGCCCAGCAGGATCTCGCAGGCCTGTTCCGACACCGGCAGCTGCATGCCCTCTATCGTGCAGCTGACGGGCGTCGCCTGTAGCGCATTCAACCGGCGCACGCAGGCGTTCAGGCCGCTGGGCAGATCAGGCTCGGTGTTGCCGGCAATCGGCTGTCCGATGCTGCTGATCAGCGAGCGCAGTTCCTGCAGGGCTTCTCGCAGCAACACCCGCGCACGCTGCAGGGCTTGCGAATCCGCCTCCGCCTGAACCTCATCCATCTGCAGCACGGCCAGACACAGGCATTGCCCAAGACCATCGTGCAGGCGTTGCTGCAGCTGACGCGCACGGTCGCCATCCAGGTCGGCATGGTTCATTCTTATCTCCCTGTTCGAACCCACGAGAGGCCGGCTGCCGTTCAAGGGCGGTCCGCGTGGATCTCGTACCTGTTGCCTGCCGCGAATGCTGGACCACTTCGCTCGGCAAGTCAAAGCGTCAGGTCATTCGGGGACTTCCGGCAGATTACGTGCCCTGATCCAGGGCAATCCATTACGGTCTATTACAGCGAAGCGGATCAGAAATTTTCTGAGCTGAAATCAGCAGGCAGACGATTGGTGCGGCGCTGAACCGCGCCTAAGGTGGCAAGCGTGTCCACCCTGCCCTTCACGCCATGATCGACGCCGCCTTGGGCCTGATGGCCGGGCAGCTCAACGAGCATCTGCGCCGGCGCTTCCAGCTCAGCGAAGACCTCGCCGTGCTGTCGAACCTGCTGGAGCAGAACGGCTCGCTGGTGCCGCTGGTGGCCAACAAGCTGGTGCTGTTTCTCGCCGGAGTGGAGCGCGACACCATCGCTCACCGCGCTTCGAGCCCGAACCTGGGGCTGCAGGCACAACAGCTCACCACCGGCGCCCCGGTGTACCTGAACCTGCTGGTGATGTGCGCGGCCAACTTCAGCGGCGGCAACTACCCCGAGGCGCTGAAGTTCCTGTCCAGCGCGATTGCCTTCTTTCAATCGCACCAGGTGCTGGACCAGCACAACGCCCCGGGGCTGGACGCCCGGCTGGAGCGCCTGGTGCTGTCGATCGAGAACCTGAGCAGCTCCGAGATGCACAGCCTGTGGGGCATTCACAGCGGGCGCTACCTGCCCTCGGTGC
>NZ_JBFUGE010000437.1:0-5045 GCF_056403075.1 Ideonella sp. P3_A4
CGGTCAGGCTGTCGCGCCAGGTCAGCGGGGCGTCACGATCGGCGCGGACACGCTGCGCTGGCTTGGGCTCGCGCGGCAGCGACCAGACACCGGTGAACTGATCATCGGGCGGTGTCTTGACCTCGGTGGTGTGATGCCTGAAGCCGGCGTACTTGCCCGCCGACTGGGCGGCGACGAAGACATTGTTCAGTGCAGCCAACACGCGCGGCGCGTTGCGGCGGGTGTGGTCGCAGGCCAGGCGGCGCCCATGCATCGCCCGCGCGATGAACTCACCGGCAGCGGCAAACACCCGCGGCTCGGCGCGACGGAAGCGGTAGATGCTTTGCTTGGGGTCGCCGACGATGAACACCGCCAGGGGATCGTGTCCGCTGGCCCCGCCACCCGCGCCGGCGTAACCCGCCAGCCACGGCCGCAGCGCGTGCCACTGCAAGGGGCTGGTGTCCTGAAACTCGTCGATCAGCAGGTGGCGCAGGCGCGTGTCCAGCCGCTCCTGGATCCAACCAGCCCAACTGCCCTCGCCCAGCAGTTGCAGCGCCAGTTGCTCCAGGTCGTTCATGTCGACCAAGGCACGCTCGCGCTTCAGTGCCGCGTATTCGGCGAACAGCGCGCGCACCAGCGGCACCATGCGCTGCTGGTCCTCATGCGCCTCTTGCTGCATCAGCTGCTGGTCGATCGCGACCAGGCAGTCGCTCAAGGCGGCGAAGTCGGACGGCACGCCGCTGAGCTTGCGCAGCGTGCCTTCGTCTGTGTGCACGGCCTTCCAGGCGAACGCAAAGGCTTGCGCGCGGTCGTCGGTGTCGATCGCCTGGCGCAGCAGTTGCGCCGCCTTTTGGTGGTTGGCTTTCTCGATGGCACCCAGTGCTCGGGCCAAGCTGGCAAGCAAGTCTTGCAGTGGTGCGGCCGACCATTGGTCCAGCGGGTGGGCAAAGCCCGCACAGGCTGGGAACTGCACCGCTGCCGGCGGCACCGAATCGGCCAGCACACCAGCCGCATCGGCCCGCTCGACCTCGGTGCGGCGTTGCCAGGCCGCGTTGAGCCAACGCACCAGCGTCGTCCGGCCCTGGCGTGCGACAAGAGCGTGGTAGTGCTCGCGCAACTCGGCGTCGGCAGCCACTCGGCGCTGGACTCGGCGCATCAGCTCGGGTTCCAGTTCCGCAGGGTCTTCGATCAATGCCATGCCGGGCGACAGGCCCTGCTCGACCAGCACCTCCAGCGGCGCCATGCGCATCAGCTGCGCGAACCAGGCGTGGAAGGTGCGCACCTGCACTACACGGCCGCTGGCGAGGACGCGCCCGTGCAGTTGACCGAGCGCGGGGGCGTGCCGTTCGGCATCGGCCTCGCCCAGGCCACGGTCGCGCAGCGCCTGCACGCGCTGAGCGTGGGTGGCACGCGCGTCGGAGAACTCGGCCAGCCAGTCGTTCAGGCGCTCACGCATCTCGCCCGCCGCCTTGCGGGTGAAAGTGATGGCGAGGATCTGCTGCGGCTCGGCACCTTCAAGCAGCGCACGCAGGATGCGCGAGACCAGCATCCAGGTCTTACCGGCACCGGCGCAGGCCTCGACGACGACGCTCTGGTGCGGGTCGCAGGCAGTGGCGTAAAAGCGGGCCCGGTCGGACTCGACGCCGTCGATGCTGTAGGCGGCTTGTTGGCTCATGATGCRTCGCCCTGGGTGGACGCGTCCGCGGCAGCCTGCACATCAGCATTCGGGTCGACGTTGGGCGCCCAATGGTCGCGCCGACACAGTCCACGCGCCTCGCAGTGCTCGCACAACTCGCCCTGCCCCAACGCCCGCATGGGCTCGCCAGCACGCACGCGCCGCAGCTCATCCGCCAGCCCGCCGACCAGCATCACCGCCGAAGCGCCAACCTGCACATGGGCCAATTCGACGGGCGATGCCCGATCATCCAGCGCCAGGTAGGCAGCGCTCACCGCCTCGGGCGGCACCTCGCCCTCGCTGGCCACCAGCGCCGCATAAAAAGCCAGCTGCGTGTCTTCGCTGCGGTCGCTCAGTTGTTCTTTCAGTGCCGAGACGCTGCCGGTCTTGTAGTCCAGCAGTTGCACGCGGCCATCGGGGTGGCGGTCCAACCGGTCGAGCCGGCCGTGGATCGACAGGCCCTCCAACGCCTTGGGCGCGATGCGGCGCTCTTGCTCCCCGTGCGCCCAGCGCCAACCTTCGGCTTCGCGCGAGTGCAGCCAACGCAGGTAGCGGTCAGCCAGGGCCTCGAAGCTGGCGAGAAATGGCAGCAGGTCTGATTCGCTGTGGCCCGACTCGGCTTGCTCGTCCTGCGCCGCCTGGTGCAGGCGCGCATTGTCGGCAGCCAGGTCCTGCGTCGGCACCCGGTCCAGGTGGAAGCGATAGAGCACAGCGTGCAGCCAATTGCCGTAGTCGCGCTTGGCCAGGCTGCGGTCCAGCTCATCGGCCTCGCCCAAGCCCAGCAGCACCCGGCTGTAGAAGCGGTAGGGGCAGGCACGCAGGGCTTCAACCGCACTGGCGCTCAGGCTGCTGGGCCAGCGGGTGCCCGCAGTGGGCAACGGTGGCATCACCGGCTGGGGTGCCACCAAGCGTGTCGGCAAACGCGGTGTCGCGCGCGGCAGCTCGCGCGCGCCGCCGGGTGCCGCCAGCCAGGCCAGGCGCAACCGCTCGACCAGCGCGCTCGCGCCCAGCGGCTCGCTGCCTTCGGCCACCCGGCGCAACAGCGTCAATCGAGGTTGCCGCAGTAGTTGCGCGAAAGCCAAGGTCTCGCGCGTGCGCTGCGCGGCGGCACCGTCCAGCCCGAGGGTTTGCGCCGCCGAATGGGGAATCAGCTCGGGCTGCGGCTCGACCACGCCGAAGCGGCGTTCGTCGGTGCCGGGGAAGACAACCGCATCGAAGGGCCGCAGCATTGCCCGGGCCAACGGCGTGATGACCACGCGTGCCTGGCTGTCGTGCGGCGGCACGAAGCTGGCCTCGGCCAGCACCTCGTCGACCCAGGCGACGAAATCGTCCAGTGCCATYGTGGCCTGGTTTGCCAGCGTCGCCCACGCGCCCTCGTGGCCGACGTGGGGCTCCAGCCGCAATGCCGTCAACACTGCGCGGCCCGCGGCGTCATCGCGCCATCGTGCAGCTTCGACCGGCTCGGCGAGGCAAAGTGCCGACAGCGCGCGCAGCCATTCGGCCAAGGGGCGTCGGCGGCCGGCCAGCAGCGGCGCGAGACGCGCCTGCGCGTCGGCCCACAAAGTCTCGGCTCGGGTCTGCGCTTCTTCATCGACTCGACGGCCGCGCCAGTGCGCTTCGAGCGTGGCCAAGGCCTCCGGTTGTGCGAGGMCCAGCGGGTCGTCCTTGAGCCAGTCGAGACGTTGGTCGGCGGCAGACGTGTCGCCGCGGCCGGGGCGCAGCCCTTGCGCGGCGCGCAGCATCGCCACCAGACGCGCCGCCGCCCGGGTGGTGGCCAAGCGCCAGCCGGTGTCGTCGATGACCGGCACGCCAAAACGCTCCAGCAGCGCGCGCACGCGGCGCACACCTTCGCGGTCTTGGGCGATCAGTGCAACTTGCGCGTCAGGCTTTGTCTGCAATTCGGCCAGCATCTGCGCGCAAGCCGCCTGGGCCTCGGTCTCGGCGTCTGGGCACAGGGCTTCGGCGGGCGGCTCTTGGGCCAAGGCCAAGGTGAAGGGTTCGTCCAACGGCGGGTCGGCATCGAGCATCAGGCCTGGGGTGCCTTGGGCGGCCGCTTCGGCGAGCACCGCATCGGCCAGTCGATCGGGGCCGCCCGCGCGCAACAGCACCCAGGCCGACGGACGCAGCCGGCGCAAGGCGTCCGCATCGCCTGCCTCACCGCTCGCCGCCCATTCGAGCGCAATGCGCGCGAGCAGGCGCTCGATGCCGCCCGGCCCGCTGCCGCCAGCCAGCAGCGCTCTCGCCTCCGTCCACCAGGCTTCGCGGGCCTCGGGGGCGCAGCACGCCGCGGCGGCCTGCAGGGCCTCCGCGCTACGTACCAGGGCATCCACGCCTTGGCGAAAAGCTCGGGCGTCTTCGCGCGCCCAAGCCCCGCCGGCCGGTTGTTCACGCAGCCACTGCGCGGCTTGCAAGCGGTTCAGTACCACGTCGGGCCCCGGGCCCGAACCGGGCAGTCGCGGACCGATTTGCACCCGCAGCGTGGCCAGCGTTTCGACCCGCGGCTGCCAACCGCCGGCATCGGCCAAGGCTTGGCGCGCAGCTGGCAGCAGCGCGGCATAGGGCAGGAGCCAGATGGCGTCGCGCAGGTCCACGCCTTGCCCACCGGCCCAGGTTTGCAAAGCCTGCGCCGCCGCCCGCCACCAGGCTCGATCGGGTCGGCCGGGTGGCAAAGAGACGATAGTGGGGGCCGTGGCGGTCATTCAGAAATGGGGGCCGCGCAAGCACCCGCTGCGCAAAGGGCCACCGCCTCAGCGCCAACGACGATTGCGCAAGCTTTATGTCAGAATCATTGTGCCCGGCTCACATCAGGTGCACGGCGCGTTCTGGGGCCTTGAAAAAGCACTGCATCAGCAGCACCTGCCCCACCCGGGCCGAGCGCCCACCGCCTGCGCCCTTTTCGGCCGCCGAGGCCTTCCCCCAAGGATCTTTCATGAGCAGCGAATTGATCAAGCACATCTCCGATGCCTCGTTCGAGGCCGATGTCCTGAAGTCCGACAAGCCGGTGCTGGTCGACTACTGGGCCGAATGGTGTGGCCCGTGCAAGATGATTGCCCCCATCCTGGACGAAACCGCCAAGGAATACGGCGAGCGCTTGCAAATCACCAAAATGAACGTCGATGACAACCGCGACGTGCCGGCCAAGTTCGGTATCCGCGGCATCCCGACGCTGATGTTGTTCAAGGATGGTCAACTCGCCGCCACGAAAGTTGGCGCTCTTTCGAAGGCCCAATTGACCGCCTTCCTCGACGGCCATCTATAATCGTGCCTGACGCACCGGGTGCGGCGGCCCAAACCTCACGGTAGCGGCTCCGCCCCGATGGTGTGAACAGGCTTCAAGGCCACGGCGCCCACGGTCACCTACCGTTTGGCGCGTCGGATTCAGGCCCACAGC
>NZ_JBFUGE010000438.1:0-5015 GCF_056403075.1 Ideonella sp. P3_A4
ATGACCAAGCCCGCGCATGAGTCGACAACGGGTCGCCGACAAGCCGACTTGTCCACCACCTCGGGCTCAAGGATCTCGCTCGCCGAAGTGGCCCGCCAGACCGGCACCATGCTGCGCCGCGGCGACAGTGCGCACTTCGTCGACGGCCAGGCGCCGACGATGGCGGACCYGACCGAGTCGCTCTTCTTCTCGCCTGGCGACGGCCGCATCTGGCTGAACGACCAGCGCATGCTGCTGATGCACAGCTCGGCGATGGGCCATTTGCGCCGCGAGCTGATCGACACCCTAGGGCTGGACCGGGCGCGCGGCCTGCTCACCCGTGCGGGCTACGTGGCCGGCGCGCGCGACGCGCAGCTGGTGCGCGAGCGCTGGCCGCAAGGCGACGCCGCCAACGTCTTCATGGCCGGCACGCGGCTGCACGCACTCGAAGGCGTGGTCAAGGTCACGCCACTGGCCTTTGACTTCGACATCGACCGCGGCACCTACGAGGGCGAGTTCCTGTGGGAACACTCGAGCGAAGACGATGAGCACATCAGCGCCTACGGCATCGGCACCGAAGCGGCCTGCTGGTCGCAGGTGGGCTATGCGACCGGCTACGTGACCAGCCTGTTCGGCCAGCTCGTCGTCTTCCGCGAGATCGAGTGCCGCGCGATGGGCGCCAGCGTATGCCGCGTGATCGGCCGCCACGCCGCCGCCTGGGGCGACGTGAGCGAAGACCTGCGCTATCTGCAAGCGAAAGACTTTCGCAGCCTGTCGGTGCCCGCGGTCGCTGCTCCTGGGCCCACGGCACCGGCCAGCGTGGTGGCCGTGGCCGCCCCGGTCGRGGGCGGCGATCGCCACGAGATCGTCGGCGCCTCGTCGGCCTTCAACTCCGCCTGCCACCAGCTCGCCCGCGTGGCCGTTACGCGCGCCACCGTGCTCTTCACCGGCGAGTCCGGCGTCGGCAAAGAAGCCTTCGCGCGCAGGCTGCACCGCATCAGCGCCCGCGCAGAGCAGCCCTTCGTCGCGGTGAACTGCGCCGCCATCCCCGAAACCTTGATCGAGAGCGAGCTCTTCGGCGTCGAGCGCGGCGCCTTCACCGGCGCCAGCCAGTCACGCCCCGGCCGCTTCGAGCGCGCCGACAAAGGCACCCTGTTCCTCGACGAGATCGGCACCCTCAGCCTGGTGAGCCAGGGCAAGCTGCTGCGCGCGCTGCAAGAAGGCGAGGTCGAACGCGTGGGCGGCACCCGCACGCTGCGGGTGGACGTGCGCGTGGTCGCCGCGACGAACGTGGACCTGCAGGCCGAAGTCCAGGCCGGGCGCTTCCGAGAAGACCTGTACTACCGCCTCAACGTCTACCCCATTCACCTGCCGCCGTTGCGCGAGCGGCGCGACGACATCCCGCTGCTGATGAATCACTTTCTGCGCCGAGAAGCCGAGCGCCACGGCCGCCACCCCACCGGCTACACGCCCCGCGCCGTGCGCGCGATGCTGCACTACGCCTTCCCCGGCAACATCCGCGAGCTGCAGAACCTGATCGAGCGTGGCGTGATCTCGGCCGAAGACGGCGCGGCGATCGATGTGGCGCACATGTTCCGCCGCGAGCAGCTCAGCGACGAAGCGCTGCTGGCGATTGGTGCGCACGGCATGCTGACGACGCCGAAAGATGGCGACGCGCCGCAGCGCCTGCTGGACCTGCTGACCAGCACCCTGGGCCGAGACGGTTCGGACTTCTCTCTGCATGAACTGGAGCGCCGGCTGCTGGATGAAGCGGAGGCGGCAGAGAGCGGGAACCTCGCCGYGGCCGCCCGCCGCCTGGGTCTGTCCCGCGCCCAGTTTGCCTACAGGCTGGAGCGGGCTCGCAGCGCCTAGGCTGGGCCTTTTCGGCCATGCCACGGGGTCATCGGCATTTGGCTAGCATTCGTTCAATCGCAACGACGCCACCGCTCATGTCCACCTCAACATCGCCGCGACACATCGCGGGATCGCTCACTGAGTTCTGGTCCCCTCGCGTGATCGCAGAGGTAGACGACAACTTCGTCAAGGTCGCCAAGGTTCACGGTTCTCTGGCGTGGCATGCCCATGACCACGAAGACGAGCTTTTTCTGGTGCTCCAAGGCCGGCTGCGCATCGAGCTGGAGGACGGGGTCGTCGACTTGAACGAAGGCGACATCTACGTCGTGCCCAAAGGGGTTCGGCACAACCCCATCGCCGAAAACGAATGCCTGCTGATGCTGATCGAGAAGAAGTCGACGCTGCACACCGGCGACGTGGTGACCGACAAGACGCGGTCGCTGGATGAGCAGCTGAGACCGGTCGGCGCCGGCGGCTGACAGTTCATCCTCCACGCGAGGAAGAACCGTGCGCATCGTCGCCTGGAACTGCTGCCGCGGCCCGTTCGACAAGAAGCTGGCCGCGCTGGCGCAACTGGCGCCCGACGTGGCGGTGATCTCGGAGGCGTTGGCACCCTCCAAACAGACGAACCAGGTGCTCTGGTTCCCTTCCGCCTCGAGCCTGGGTATCCAGGTGCGCGCTTACAACGGCTACCGGCTCAGGCGCCTGAAAGCCTCACCCGATCTGCCGAACTGCGTGGTGCCGGTGCGCGTCAGCGGCGGCCCGGTCGACTTCAACCTGCTGGCGGTGTGGACCTGGCCGGCGCCGAGCTACGTCCAAGCCTTCTTGAACGGCCTGACGGCCTACGAGCGGCTGCTGAAACGCGGCCCGAGTGTCGTGGCCGGCGACTTCAACGGCAACCCGGTGTTCGACAAGCCGAAGGCGCGCGCGAAGTGGTGGACCAGCGGGTTCGACCGACTGCACGCCGCCGGGCTGGTCAGCGCGTACCACACGCACCACGGCGTGGCCTATGGCGACGAGGCGCACGCCACCCACCACTTTCTGCGCAAGCCCGAGCGCCCCTTCCACATCGACTTCTGCTTCGTGCCGAAGCGCTGGGTCGATGAAGGGATGGAGGCGCAGATCGCCAACGGGCCCGAGTGGCACGCCTTGAGTGACCACTTCCCGCTCGTCGTGGGCAACGGCATCTCACCACTGCGCAACTGAGGTCGCCGCCTCAGCGGGCGGCGCGAACCTCTGGCTGCCGTCGGCGTCGCTTCAGTGGGCTTGGCCGCGTTTTTCCGAACTCTTCACACCGTCCAGGTGCAACCCGTGCGTCAGGGCGTAATTCAGAACCTCGTCGCTGTTGGAGAAGCGATCTTCCAGTGACGTCGAGTTCTGGCGCTCGCCCCGGCCCGGCGCCGGTGGGGCCAGCTGCGAGTCGACGCCCAGGAAGTCGAGGATCTCGTCGCGCCGCGCATCGATCGTCTCGGTCGTGACCTCGAACAACGAATGCTTGGCCACCCGCCGCTTGATCGAGTCGTAGCGGGCGTCCAGCCTGTCGCAGTACGCCTCGAAGACGCGGGACTTGAACTCGATCGGCGGAATCTCCGGCTCCGCGATCCCCTGCGCGGCGCGCTTCTTCTTGCCCTTGCTGCCCCATTCGCCGGTGATCTTGGCGATCTGCAGCGACGACCACTGCGCGAGGACGTTGTCGCGGCGCAGCAGAATCATCTTCCAGGACGGATCGGCGAGCAGGTAGTCGATCACCCGCGGATCGTGGTGCAGCATCATCTTGAAGCCGAACACCGGCTTGGCCTGCGGCCGCTTCGACCAGGCCTCCATCAGGTCTTCCAGGTAGACCAGTGGTTCGTTGCTGGCCTTGTCCAGCGTCCGCTTGGACATGATGCCCAGTTTGCGCATCGCGCCACCGTGCAGGTTGAAAATCTCGCCGAGGCAGGCCACGTGCGGGTGGGTTTCCAGCGCTTGCACCAAGTGCGAACTGCCCGACCGCGGGGTCGACAAGATCACGTAACGCTGGGACGAAGGCAAATCCATGGGCACACCTCTCCTGTGTTGTTGATCGCATGGGCTCAAGCGCCCGAAGCCCGTTCAAGTGTCGGGAGAAATGGTATTAATTTTGCGAGTTATGCCCAACCCCTAACTGGTTAGAGATGCGGATGTCGCTTTTCTCGTTCGTTTTACGTCTGGCCGTGCCGTCATGCGGTTGGACGCCCGGTCTTCTGGTCGGTTCACCGCCGGCGCCGGATGATCCGGACGAGGAGCGGACGCAGCCACCGTGGGCCCCTACCTCGTACCCCCTACCCCCTGCTTGCCACCGGCCGTGCGTCATTTCTCGCGCCAAAAATCCAGTCGCCGCCCCCCCCGCGCGGGCGAGGTACACCGCTTGCCACTCCACCGGCAAGCAGTCGCGATGGTCGCGGCTGCGCAAGCCAAGGAGTTGCCATGGGAAACGTAACAAAGGACCAGACCTCAGCCAACCGTGACCCGATCACCGGCGCACCAGGCGCCCACCCGGTCGGCACGGGATTCGGCGCCGTCATCGGTGGCGCCGCTGCGGGCGCGGCCACGGGGACTGTTGCCGGGCCAGCCGGCACTCTCGTCGGTGCGGCTGTGGGCGCCGTCCTCGGCGGGCTGGCCGGCAAGGGCGTGGCCGAGATGATCGACCCGACGGCCGAAGACGCGTACTGGCGCGAGAACTACAAGACCCGCGACTACGTGGGCGACAGCAGCTACGACGACTTCGGCCCCGCCTATGCCTATGGCGTGGAGGCTTTCAGCACCTACCCGAGCCGCCCCTTCGACGAAATCGAGCCGGAGCTGTCGCGCAAGTGGACGACCGCCCGCGGCAAGTCGTCGCTCGAATGGGACCGGGCCAAGCACGCCACCCGCGACGCGTGGTCTCGCGTCAGCGACGCAGTCGAGCGCGCCACCCCCGGGGATTCAGACCGAGACGGCAAGTAAAGTCTGCGACCCCTTCGGCTTCTTGACCGGGGCCGAAGGGGCGTCAGCGTTGGGGCGTCTCGCCCGCCCGCAGCGGCTATGCTTCAACGTCTGAAGCACGAAGAAGTACACGGGCGGACATGACCCTTCAGCAGTTGCGTGACCTCATCGCGGTTGTTGCGCATGGCGGCTACCGGCCGGCGGCGCGGATGCTGGGGTTGTCGCAAGCCGGCCTGACC
>NZ_JBFUGE010000439.1:0-5008 GCF_056403075.1 Ideonella sp. P3_A4
GCTCAATGGGCACGAGCCCTACGCGTACCTGCGCGACGTGCTTGAGCGGCTGCCCACGCAGCCCGCCAGCCGCATCGTGGAGCTGCTGCCGCATCGCTGGCAGCCGTTGGGCGCCACAGCCTGAACTGCCTGCTCGTCTCCAAGACGGGATTGCCGGACGCTTACGCCTTGGCGGTCGCGTTGTGGCTGCAGTGGTGACCCACCTTGTAGAAGACCGTCCGGTTCAGCAGGTCCGTCGCTGTCACCGACCGCGGTTGACCGGGTACGTTGAACTCGAGATCGGCCCAGGACAGCCAGCTTCCGATCTGGGCGTCGGCCACGAAAAGCAGCACCTCGCGCGTTTTCTTGAATTCGAACGCCAGCACGAGGCTGGTGTTGTTGGTGTCGTTGTCGAGGTCGAGCGCCAGTTGCTCGAAGCTCCCGAGCCAGTCGTCGTCGACCCGGCGCCATGCCTGTGCCGGGTCGTCGTACGTGCGACCGAGAAAGTCTTTGATCAGCGCGTAGTAGGGACTGGGTCGGATGTTCTGGCTGACCGGGTCTCGCTGCTGCGCCGTGATCCGATGTTCGGCAGCAAACGGGTGGTAGCGGTCGCTCTGCATTGGCGCACCCGACTCAAGCGCCGCGCTCAGCGCGTCGAGGCCCGCGTCGCCGATGGTCGCGAGGTGATAGATCACGTTGTCGCGCTTCATCGCCTCTGTGACGGCGCTCGTCTTCAGCATCGACGGGTCCTTCGGCGGCCCGAGCACGTAGACACGCACGCCGTCCACGCCGTCCAGCTCGAACGGCTGCCCTCCGGGCTCGAGGTAGCGCAAGTCCCCCGCCTTCTTGCCGCGCAGCTTCAGGTATTCCATCGCGTCCGACACCTTGCCGGCGCTCGTCTTGTCGTCATCCTGGCTGAAGCCGAGCAGGCTTGACACCGTCTTGACCGTGTCCGTACCGGCCAGACTGGCCATGCCGACCATGCTGCTCAGCCGCGCTACCGCTTTCTTCTTCGTTTCCTTGATCTTCTGGATCTCGCGCATGCTCAGGTTCTCGGCCCACGAGAGCCATACCGAGCCGAAATCGATCTCGTCGTTGAAGATGTCGCGCGCCTGGTTGAAGCCCGACACATGGTCCTTGTGCTCGTGAGTGCCGACCACGACATCGAGTCGCGCCTTGCCGCCGCGGCCACCGCGCACCGTGTCGCGGATGTGCGCGACGACACCTTGCATGAACAGCTTGTCGCGAGCCAGCGCGCCGCAGTCGATCAGGACCTGGTATGGCTGCTTGCCCTGGCGCGGGAACGTCAGCAGGAAGCAGTCGCCGAGGCCGTGGCGGTACATGCGGACGCGTGCTCGGTAGGACTTCGGCGAGCCCGGCGCGACGACAGGCGCGGCCACTGCCGAGACGCCGTGAGCGGCCTTCTTGGCAGCAGAGGTCTTCTTCGTCGCAGCTGCCTTGCTTGCCGCGACTGTCTTGCGTGCAGCTCGCACAGTGGTAGCCATCGTTGACCTCCTATGCGCCCACTCGGTGCAGCGCGGCAAACGGCTCGCGGCTTTCTTGGAAATACGTGGCGGCCAGTGACGCTTGGCCGTCTGCACCTTCCCGGAACGCGATCGTCCGTTTCAGGCGATCTTCGTCACGCAGTCCTTTGCGCACCACGTAGACAATGCGTGGCTCGTCCAGGTCGATGACCAGCGTGCTGCCGGAGCGGATCGTCTGCGTCGCACCGTCGTGCGCGATGTCCTGCTGCTGCAGGATCGTCACGAAGACCTGGTTCAACGCGCGGCCATCGTCGCGCGTGCGCCGCGCCTCGCGCAGTGCATCGATTGCGAAGACCGGCTCGCCGCGGCGGTTCAGACGCACGGTGGGCGGCATCTCGACTTCGGTCAGCGCCAGGCCGGTCATCCGCTGCAACAACACCGCCTTGGCCACGGCGTCCCTGATGGCGCCGTGGAGGTCCTTGCGAATCAGCTTCGTCGTCGTCCAGATCGACTCGCGGTCCTTCTCGTAGCGCAGCTTGTCGATGTGCTGGCGCAGGTTGATGTCCACGATGAACTGTCGCAGCATCGCCTGCATCTCGCCCGGTGCCAGCGATGGGTCTTCCTCGGGATACGACCAGCGCAGACTGTCCTGCGACAGCGTGCGCACGTCGCGGGGGTAGATGCCGCGGCGGCGAAATGCCTCGATGAAAGCGACGCGGTAGCCGAGCTCGTCCTGCGGCATCAAGTCCATGTCGGCCGTGATCAGCGCGCGCAGGTATTCGCCGAACGTCAGGTCCACCGGCGGGCAGTAGTCGAGCGCACGGATGCACATGTTCAGCACGTGCGTCGAGGTCTTCGCCGCCTCCTGAGCCAGCCTGCCGACAAGATCTGGATGCAGTTCACCTTGGGCGATGACACCGGTGCCGCCGCTTGCGATGCGCAGCAGATCGCGCGAGCGGCTGCGGTAGATCGACAGGAACGCATCGAACACTGCCGCCACCAGGATGGCACCTCGCGCGTGTACTTCCGTCGTTTCGTCCAGCGCAGCCGGATCGGGCTCCTGCCGAATCCATTTTTTCTGCTCGGGGTCGTAGCGGCCGATCGCATCGCGCAGCGCACCGTGCGTGCCGCGCGCGTGGCCGAATTGGGTGGCCAGCTTGGCCAGTTCGTTCTCGCTGCCCAGATCGCCGCGTGTCTTCGCAATCTGGTGCGCCAGCACCTCGGGGAATGTGAAGTGCTGGAACAGGGCGACGATGTCCGCGAATGCCTCGTGGAACGCGAGCACGTCCGGGTTGGTCGCTTCCATGAAGTGCTCGTGAAAACCATCGAGCAGTGCATGCGTGGTCTCGTGCGCGATCACGTCGTGCGACAGGCAGGTGAACACCATCCCGCCGGGGTACTGGCCAGACGAGGGGTCGTCGGTCGACGGGAAGTAGCCGAAGAGCAACGCGGCATGCTGCGGGCTGTAGTAGGCGTTGGCCATGCGCAGCGCATGCGGATAGATGCGCAGCCGAGGCACGTACTGGCTCTTCCAGTCGTTCGGGTTGTCCTTGACGAAGCGATCGCGCCAGAACGCCTTGCGGCCAAGGGCGCGCTCGAACCGGTCGATCGTGGTCATGGCCGTTGCATAGACCATCTGCTGGTGGAACTGCGGGTTCCCCTCGGACGGCGCGAAGCCACCCTGGGCCAGCACGCTCGGATGATTCAGGTCGACCGGCGCATAGACGCAGCCGCTCGGCGGGTCGACGTCGACGACTTCGACATACTCCCCGACCGGGCCCTCGCTCACGTCCTCCCACGGCACCTTGTAGGTCATCTCGCTGACCAGCGCGGTTTCGAGCTGCGTCGCCAGGCTGGGGTCGAAGGCATATCCACGCAGCAGGCGTCGCGTGGGAGGCGGTGGGTCCGACGGCAACTTGGGAGTCTGTGGCTTGGTCATGACGCCCTCATGGGTCCGGCCTCTGATGCGGCAGACGGTTGTACTGCCTGAGCGCGCGGCGAGTCATCCTCAGCCCGGAGGATGCCGGGCCTGACCGCTGAGGGGTTGCCACCCCTTTTGTGCGGCTGCAGCGTGAGGGACGGTCAGCCGCGCAGGCCCGCAGCCGATGGCGCCGGCGTCTGCGCGAGGCCTGTTAGGGAAGGCGCGGAACGCGGAGGCGATGCGGCTTGAGCTATGCCGGCTTCACGAGGCGTCCAGGCCGCTGTTCCAGTGATCCAAACCACGGGCCTGGCTGCCAAGCCGAAATGACAAGGCGCCGAGCGAGTTCATCGCTCAGCGCCTTTTTCTTGGCCGCTCCACGGTGGCGTCAGGCCAGCGCCACGCTGACAGCGGCACCCACCAGGGCTACTGTCAGCACCGCCGTGGTCCACCACAGCGATCCTCGCTGCGAGTGGTGGCGAAACAGGTGCCGGCGGGCCGGCCAGTGCAGCGTGCTGGGACTCATGAAGCCACCTCGGGATATGAGTGTGATGCCGTGGTCTGGATGTTCATCGTCGAACCCGCTGTGGCGGTCTTCGCAGAGCTTGCCGCAGAGGCCATCGCAGTGGCCATCGATGTCGGGCCCAGCACCTGCTCCATCCAGCGTTCCGCCGCCAATGTGGGTTCGATGCTGCGCCAGCGGGCTTCGCGCGACAGACCGTCGCCCACGTGTTCGGCGTCTGCCGCTTCGAGCTTCGGCCAGCAGGCAGTCAGGCGAGTGGCAAAGAGCTGGATCCATGTCTCTTGGTCTTGCAGTTCGGTCGTGCTTCTCGGGGTGTTCATCTGTGTTCTCCTGCCGCGCCATGCAGCAGCTTGGCTTGGCCGTCGAGGCCAGCGCGGGGGCGATGGATGGTGATACTGTACACAAATACAGTGTTTCGGCAACTCATCGGGCCAGAGGGGTTCGAAAGGCTCTTTCATCCGGGCAACCGATGGGCGTAAGATGCTGTATAAATAACCAGTATCATGGCGCTGTCTTTTACTCCCTCCAGGCCCGTGCGATGCGAGCCGGCCATGACTTCGGCAAAGGGCGTGCCTGGGGCGCTTGACCTTTCACCGCCGCCGGGCCGGGCCGAGTTGTTGGCGCAACCCACCCGGGTGCATCCGGGGCTGTGGCGGGCGCAAGGCGGTGCAGCGGCGTCGAGCCTCAGCAGCAGTGGCAGCCTGTCCAGCGGCTTTGCCGCGCTGGACGCCGAGTTGCCGGGGGGCGGTTGGCCGGTGCGGGTACTGACTGAGTTGCTGCTGCCTGAGCCTGGGGTTGGTGAGATCCGGCTGCTGGCCCCATTGCTGGCCGACCTGGCTCGTTCGGGCCGCAGCGTGATGCTGTTCGACCCGCCGGCCGAAACCAATGCGGTGGCGTTGGGGGAACTTGGCTGGCCGCCTGGGCAATGCATCGTCGTGCGTTCACGGTCGGCGTCGTCAAAGCCAACGGCGGGCCCTGGCGTGCGCAAGGCTCGTCGTGCCGTGCCCGGGGCCGAGCTTTGCTGGGCTGTCGAACAGGCTTTGCGCAGTGGTCAGGTGGGGGCGGTGCTGGCCTGGCCGGGGGCCGCCGCAAGGCCCGAGGTCT
>NZ_JBFUGE010000440.1:0-4995 GCF_056403075.1 Ideonella sp. P3_A4
CCTGAAGACGCTGAAGGTCAGCGAGCCGCCCAAGCGCGGCGCGGGCGTGAAGGTGCCGGACGTTGCCACGCTGGTGGCCAAGCTGAAGAACGAAGCGAAGGTGATCTGAGATGGCTGTCCTCGTCATTGCTGAACATGAACACGGCACCCTGAAGGGCGCCACGCTGAACACCGTGACCGCCGCTTCGCAGTGCGGCGGTGATGTGCACGTGCTGATCGCCGGCTCGAACGCCTCGGGCGCAGCGCAAGCCGCCGCGCAGATCGCTGGCGTCGCCAAGGTGCTGCACGCCGACGACGCGCGCCTGGCCGAGCAACTGGCCGAAGACGTGGCTGCGCAGGTACTGGCGATCGCTGGCAACTACAGCCACATCCTGTTTCCCGCCACCGCCCACGGCAAGAACGTGTCCCCGCGCGTGGCCGCCAAGCTCGACGTGGCGCAGATCAGCGACGTCACCAAGGTCATCAGCGCCGACACCTTCGAGCGCCCGATCTACGCCGGCAACGCGATCGCCACCGTGCAGAGTGCCGACAAGGTCAAGGTCATCACCGTCCGCACGACCGGCTTCGATGCCGCGGCCAGCGGTGGCTCGGCTGCTGTCGAGTCGGTGGCCGCTGTGGCTGGCAACGGCAAGTCCAGCTTCGTTGGCCGCGAGGTCACCAAGAGCGACCGGCCCGAACTGACCGCCGCAAAGATCATCGTTTCCGGTGGTCGCGCGATGGGTTCGTCGGAAAAATTCAATGAAGTGCTGACGCCGCTGGCCGACAAGCTGGGGGCTGCGCTGGGCGCCAGCCGCGCCGCGGTCGACGCGGGCTACGCGCCGAACGACTGGCAGGTCGGCCAGACCGGCAAGATCGTCGCGCCGCAGCTGTATGTGGCCTGTGGCATCTCGGGTGCGATCCAGCACTTGGCCGGCATGAAGGATTCGAAGGTGATCGTCGCGATCAACAAGGACCCTGAAGCGCCGATCTTCAGCGTGGCCGACTACGGCCTGGAGGCGGACCTGTTCACCGCCGTGCCCGAGCTGATCAAGGCCCTCTGAAGCTGACAAGCGCGCGGCATTGACGTCCGCGTGCCACGACTTTTCAAAGGGCGCCGCTGTGCGCCCTTTTTCTTGATTCCCAGGAGACTGCAGTGACCTACCGCGCACCCGTCAAGGACATGTTGTTCGTGATGAAGGAACTGGCCGGCATCGACGCCGTGGCCCAGTTGCCCGGCTTTGAAGACGCTGGCTTCGACACCGCCCAGGCCGTGCTCGAAGAATGCGCCAAGCTCAATGAAGACGTGGTCGCGCCGTTGAACATCGACGGCGACGTGAACCCCTCGTTCTTCAAGGAAGGCAACGTCCACGCGACTCCGGGTTTCAAGGAGGCGTTCCATCAGTTCAGCCAGGGCGGTTGGCAGGGCCTGCACCACCCGACCGACTTCGGCGGCCAAGGCCTGCCCAAGCTGATCCACGCCGCTTGCCAGGAAATGGTCAACGCCGCGAACCTCAGTTTCGCGTTGTGCCCGCTGCTGACCGACGGCGCAATCGAGGCGCTGCTGACGGCGGGTTCGGACGAGCAGAAGGCGACTTACATCCCCAAGCTGATCGACGGCACCTGGACCGGCACGATGAACCTGACCGAACCGCAGGCCGGGTCGGACCTGTCGATGGTGCGCACTAAGGCTGAGCCGCTGCCTGACGGCACCTACAAGATCTTCGGCACCAAGATCTTCATCACCTGGGGTGAGCACGACATGGCCGAGAACATCGTCCACCTCGTGCTGGCCCGCGTGGTCGGTGCGCCGGAGGGCGTGAAGGGCATCTCGCTGTTCATCGTGCCCAAGTTCATGCTGAACGCCGACGGCTCGCCCGGCGCCCGCAACGATGTGCACTGCGTCAGCATCGAGCACAAGATGGGCATCAAGGCCAGCCCGACCGCGGTGCTGCAATACGGTGACCATGGTGGCGCGATCGGCTACCTGATCGGCGAAGAGAACCGCGGCCTCGAGTACATGTTCGTGATGATGAACGCCGCGCGCTTTGGCGTCGGCGTGCAGGGCCTGGCCGTGGCCGATCGCGCATACCAGCGCGCAGTGGCCTACGCCCGCGAGCGCGTGCAGTCGCGCCCGGTCGACGGTTCGATGAACACGGCCGCGCCGATCATCCACCACCCCGATGTGCGCCGCATGCTGATGACGATGCGCGCCAATACCGAAGGCTGCCGGGCGATGGCGCTCGTGGGTGCCGCGGCGTTCGATGCTGCCCACCACCACCCGGATGCGGCGACGCGCCAGCAGAACCAGGCGGTCTACGAGTTCTTGGTGCCGCTGATCAAGGGCTACTCGACCGAGATGAGCCTGGACGTCACGTCGCTCGGCGTGCAGGTGCACGGCGGCATGGGCTTCATCGAAGAGACCGGCGCGGCGCAGCACCTGCGCGACGCGAAGATCCTGACGATTTACGAAGGCACGACCGCGATCCAGGCCAACGACCTGGTGGGCCGCAAGACGTCGCGCGATGGCGGCCGTGTCGCAAAGGCGATTGCCGGCCAGATCGAGACGACCGAAGCTGCGTTGATGAAGCAAGGCGGTGCAGCAGCCCAGGCGTTGGCCAAGCGCCTCGGCGCCGCGCGCCAGGCTTTCCTCGACGTGGTCGACTTCGTGGTCGCCCAGTCCAAGACCAACCCGAACGCCGTCTTTGCCGGCAGCGTGACCTACCTGATGCTGGCCGGCAACCTGGTGGCCGGCTGGCAGATGGCCCGCGCGCTGCTGGCCGCCGAAGCCAAGCTGGCGGCGGGCGAAGACACCGAGTTCATGAAGGCCAAGATCGCCACTGCGCGCTTCTACGGCGACCACATCCTCTCGAAGGCGCCCGGCATGCGCGACAGCATCGTCGACGGCGCCGCCAGCATCACCGACATGGCTCTGGAGGCCTACTGATGTCCATGCCCGCGATCTTGAAGAACCTGCCGCTGCCGATCATCGGCGCGCCGCTGTTCATCATCTCCAACCCCAAGCTCGTGATCGAGCAGTGCAAGGCGGGCGTCGTCGGCTCGATGCCGGCGCTCAACGCACGCCCGGCCGAGCAGCTGGACGAGTGGCTGGCCGAGATCACCGAGACGCTGGCCGCGTACAACAAGGCCAACCCGGACAAGCCCGCCGCGCCGTTCGCGATCAACCAGATCGTCCACAAGAGCAACGAGCGGCTGGAGCACGACCTGCAGGTCTGTGCCAAGTACAAGGTGCCTATCGTCATCACGTCGCTGGGCGCGCGCACCGACCTGAACGACGCGGTGCACAGCTGGGGTGGCGTGGTGCTGCACGACGTGATCAACAACACCTTCGCGAAGAAGGCGATTGAGAAGGGCGCCGACGGCCTGATCGCGGTGGCAGCCGGCGCCGGCGGCCATGCGGGTGTGAAGAGCCCGTTCGCTCTGATCCAGGAGATCCGCGAATGGTTCGACGGCCCGCTGGCACTGTCGGGCGCCATGTCGACCGGTGGCGCAGTGCTGGCTGCGCGGGCCATGGGGGCTGACTTCGCCTACATCGGCTCGGCATTCATCGCCACGGACGAGGCGCGCGCGATCGATGGCTACAAGCAAGCCTTCGTCGAGGGCTCGAGCGACGACATCATCTACTCGAACCTGTTCACCGGCGTGCACGGCAATTACCTGAAGCGCTCGATCCTCTCGGCGGGCCTGGACCCGGACAACCTGCCCGAAAGCGACCCGTCGAAGATGAACTTCGGCGGCGACGCGAAAAAGGCCTGGAAGGACATCTGGGGCTGCGGCCAGGGCATTGGCGCGATCAAGGAAGTGCAGCCAGCGGGCCAGTTGGTCGCGCGGCTGGCGCGCGAGTACCGCGCGGCGCAAGCCCGCGTCGCCGCGTAAACCTGTTCAGACGGCTTCGGTCACCAGGCTGCTGTCGCAGCCGGTGGCCGAGGCGATCCAGCGCCGCGCCAGTCGGCTCAGCAGCGGGGCCAGCGGCGCCGGCAGCCAGGGCACCACGCGGGTCGGATCGCTGACCAGGCCACAGAAGTAGCGACCCTCGCTGTCGCTCCATTGCAACGCGTCACAGGCACCTACGCGTTTTCGGCTGACCAGCGCGCCGACCGGGCAGGGCTCGGCCGTGCAGCACAGCCCGCAGCCATTGCACGCGGCGCCCTCGGCCGGTTTCGGCGGGGCGTCGACATGCAGATGGATTACCCGGTAGGGTGACGAAGGTGAGCGGCTCACACCCCGAGTGTGGCGCCGGGCGCACATCGGCTGTTGTGCAAGTAACGGCCACAGACCATTGCAATTCCACGTACGACGACGCGGGTACACCGGTGTTACAGTGCCGTCCGTGAGTATTTAGGTCCTTCTGTGTCCCCTTGCTGGTGTCAATTTCAGCAAGGCGGGTCGCTAGTCCGCCAACCGGTAGAGCCGGGCCGCGGAAGGTTAATCAACCCATCGGAGCTCTGGAAACCAGGGCGAAAGGTGAGCGAAAGATGATGCAGCAATACAGGTCGAATTCGTACCTGTTCGGGGGAAATGCGCCGTACGTCGAAGAGATGTACGAGGCCTACCTCGACAACCCGGGTGCTGTACCCGACAACTGGCGCRCCTACTTCGACGCGCTGCAAAACGTGCCCGCGACCGACGGCTCCGACAGCCGCGACGTGGCGCATGCCCCGGTGATCGAATCCTTCGCGCAGCGCGCGAAGTCGAATGCGTTCGCCGTCAAGGCCAGCTCGGCCGACCTGGCCGTGGCCCGCAAGCAGGTGCACGTCCAGTCGCTGATCGCAGCCTACCGGTTCCTCGGCTCGCGCTGGGCCGACCTGGACCCGCTCAAGCGCACCGAGCGCCCGAAGATCCCGGAGCTGGAGCCGGCGTTCTACGACCTGAGCGAGTCCGACATGGACATCACGTTCAGCGCCGCGAACACCTACTTCTCGCGCGCCGAGAACATGACGCTGCGCGAGATCATGCAGGCGCTGCGTGAAACCTACTGCGGCTCGATCGGTGCAGAGT
>NZ_JBFUGE010000441.1:0-4990 GCF_056403075.1 Ideonella sp. P3_A4
CCTCTCACCCAGGTTGGCCGAAGACGGGGCTTGATCGAGGGACTGCTCATGGGGTACTGCCTGTTGAACGCGGTCGAAACACCAAGATGGCACGGAGCGCCGAGCGGCGCATTGACGCAGCGCAAGTGAGCGCATCGACGGAGGTCGAGCTCAGTGCCCTTGCGCGGCGAAGCAGGCGCTCTGCATCTTTCGCCGCATGTGCACTTATGGCGTCGCCTTCGCTCATCCGTCTGTTGGATGGCGAACAGAACCGGGCCGCTTGAAGGTCCGATGCGCACTTCAGCGTGCGCAAGCAGTCGCCAGTCTCAGGGCCTGATCCGGAACAGCGTGCCGCCGCCGTTCAGCCCACCGTTGCGCGTGCTGCTGTAGAGGTAGCCGTTGGGGGCGGGCTCGAAGCCGGCCATGGGGTTGCCGCCATCGGTGGTGTTGCCGGCAAAGTGGTGCAGCACATCGAGCTTGTCGGGCTGCTAGGGGCGGAACCGGAAGGCCGTGCCCCGGCCGAAGGTGCCGCCGCCCGCGCAGGTGCCGTACAGCACACCGTCGGGGGCCGCGTACAGGTAGTCGATGGGCGATGAGCCTTCGTGGGGCTGGAAGCTGTGCAGCACCTTGTACTCGCCGGCGTGCGAGATCGAGTAGATGCAGCCGCAGAACTGCTCGCCGCCATTCGTGGCCAGGCCATAGAACAGGCCGTCGGGCGCGAGCGTGAGGCCGCCGCGGGGCAGGCGGCCGGTGGCGTTGTCGCCGAAGAGGTGCAGGATGGTCAGCACGCCCTCCGGTGTTAGGCGGTAGACGGTGCCCGAATCGAAGTCGCCGCCCAGTTCGGTGACGCCGTAGTAGTTGCCGTCCAGGCCCTTGGTCAGGCCCTTGGCGGGGGCATAGCCCCCCTCGTGGCCGTCCTGGAAGACATTGAAGTGGTACAGCGTGGTCAGCTCGCCGGCGAGGGTGATGCGGAACACCGTGCCGGCCTGGTGGGCGCCGCCGTTTCGCGTCGTACCGTAGAGCGCCCCGTCGAAACCTTCGATCAGGCCGCCGGTGGGTTGCAGGCCGTTCTGGCCGGCGTCATCGAAGCGGTACAGCTCGTCGATGGGGTGGCCCTTGGGTGTCTGCCAGCGGCTGACGGTGCCGGCATGGTGCTCACCGCTGTTGCCGGTGTTCGCATAGGCCAGGCCGTCGCTCGCGATGATGAAGTGCGAGTAGTACGAGAACTTCTGGACGGCGAACGAGTGCACACCGCCCAGCGCCCCGCTCAGCGGGATGCGCCAGGCGCGCTGGACGGTCGCGATGTTCATCCATCGCTGCGAACCATCAACGCTGATCAGCGGCTTCACGTCCGGCGCTTCGCCGGCGGGGAAGTGGAAGACGGTCTCGAAGCCGTGGTCACCGGCATGGGCCAGGCGGGCGGCGGCCAAGCCGGCGCCGAGCAATGGGGCCGCGCAAATGGCACGGCGGGTCAGCAATGTGGGTGGGTTAGGCATGACGCTCCCAGGGTTGTCCGCCGTGCCGCGTTGCGGGCACAGCGCGCATGCTGGCGCATCACGCTGATGCCGTGAACTGTACGCATTAGGGGTGCGGGGGCCGCGAACCGAGGGGGAGCGCGACCTGGGCCGGCATCAGGGCTTGGCCTGGTTCACTCACTTGGCGCTGGTGGTTTGGCCATCACGTGACGCCAGCGGCAGGATGAACAGGTTCGCCGAGGCCGGTGGCAAGTGGATATTCTTCAGGCCGTTGGCTGTTTGATCGAAATAGGCGGTGTCCGTCCAGCGCACGGTATCTTTCACCACGTGGTTGTTGTCAGTCAGGCGATCTGATCGCAGCACCCGATAACCGAACTTCCCCTCAGCCAGCGTGCGTCGCGGGGTTGTGTCCATGGTATTCAGGTTGACCGTGACACCATTCTTCAGGTCACGGTTGATGACCATCACCCGCAGCGAGCTGTCGTCTGCACTGATGGAAGAGTAGGTCGACACCTTCGCATAGTGGTTCTTGCCGTCCGGCGTGGCCAGCAGCTTGTTGTTCTTGATGCGGTTGCGGACCATGGTCTTGCCGAACTGTTGGGCATAAATGCTGTACGCATACCCCGGCGCCTGAATTTGGGGAAATTCGATGTCCTCGCCGCCCGGATGGGTGCCGTTGGCATACTGAACGAGCGAGAAAGCCGGGTGGGTGTCGAGAGAATGGTAGAACATCCGTTCGACGTTCTGCTCCAGCAGCTTGCCCGTCCAGTCGGCCATCACCAAGGCGTGGCCCATGTCTTGCAAGACCTGAAACTCCCCTCCGGCGTTGTTCTGGAACACATTGAATTCGGTCATCCAGATCTTCCACTTTCGCGTGGGCGATTGGGGGTCGTCCGTGCCGAGCAATGCCTTGACGTTTTCAATTTCAGCGCCTCGATCCACCTCGTAGAGCATGTCCTGAGTTTGCTTCTGGCGTCGCCCCTCCAGGCTCGCCTGCTCATAGGGTTTGGCAGACAAGTACTGGTGGATGGAGTAGGCGTAGACACTGTCCAGCTTGCCGGCGTCACGCAGCTTTGATTTCAAGGCGTTCAGCCAAGCCTTCGCCGTGTTGTCCTTGAAATCCGCCGCCAGCCCCTGTGCCAACAGCTTTATTTCCGGCCGCGCCGCTTTCATCTTCTCTTGGAATTCATAAAAGATGTCGGCATGCTGGCCGGCATTCCAGCGCGACCAATCTTCATTGCCCACCTCCCACCACAAGGTGGTCGCGCCTTCAGGGCTGGCCACCCAGGCGGCGGCCTTGGATGCGGCGGTGGACAAATTGATGGGGTCGATCTCAGGGGGCAAAGGCGGGTTGCTGAATTGGTTCTTGTTGATGTACTGAAGACCCCAAGGGTTGTAATTCAGCCAGAAGACCGTGTTGACTTCGAACAGGCGTTGCATGTCAAGGCGGTCAGCGGCGGTGTAGCGGTTTATTTCGCTCGGGCTCAAATATGCGTCCCATTGCGAAGGGTGCTCCTGGGAGGGGTAGCTGTGCGTCGGGTCATCCCAGATATAAAGAAATGAGCTGTCACCGCTGGGGAAGCGCAAGGTCCCCAAGGCCCAGGCTGTCAAGCGTGTCAGCGGTCTTGGACGAGACCGGTGTGCCGCCAGCGTCGCTGAGATTGTCAAATGTCCAACGCCATTGAGCGGTATTGAATTGAACACCGCTGCCAAAGGTCCGCCGGTTGATGTCGGAACGATAGGCGCCAAGGGTCTGCGCCGCGTCAATTTGAATCACCACGGGATCAGATGCACCGGCGCCCAGCGCCGGCCCAAATACCACCGCCGCGAGCAAGGCGGTCAGCCGCTGAAGCGAGCTCATGGAGCAGGTCCTTTCAAGACGATTTGATAGGCTGAGAAGGGCGCGGCGCACACCATGGCACCGGCCCTTTCCGCAACAAGCAACGTCGACAACAAGCGGGCTGCCGTGGCAGCCCGTGCGCCATCGGCCGATCAGGGCTTCAACGCACCGACCGGGATGTCGATTTCATAGGAATCGACGTCCGTCTCGCTGTTCACGTCCCAGTTCGAGTTGTAGACAACCCGGGTGAAGTCGCGGTTCACCGAAGCCGCCGGAGCCGTCCAGTAGCCGGCGTAATGGCTCCTGTGGAACGCGAGGTTATAGACGATGGGATTTTCCTTCAGCTGGACCGCCAGGATTTTCTGGTGCAGCCATTTCCGGGGCAGCGACGTGTCGTTGGCGTAAGTTTCAATGGTCACCCAGCCTGGCTTGTTGAAGGCCTTGCCCGACACGTGAATGGCCGTGGCCGTGCCGTCGATGTAGGTGGGGAAGAGAACCGTCCRTTTTCCGTCGCGCAGCCGGGTCATGAAAATGTCGCCGGCATTCGACTGGTAATCGATCGACACGTAGACATCGTCTCCGGCGGCGTCGAACGCGAGGTCAGAATGCTCTGATGTCGTGTGAACCTGCTTGCTCGTCGAGAAATCGCGGGAGTAGGCGGTCGTCACTTCGCCCGAAACCACGCAGTATTTTCCGCTCGGGCTCATGCTCACGTGGTCGGGCCTGTTGCCGTGCGTGTCCATGTGGCCCAGGATGGTGTCGGTTTTCTTGTCCCAGACAAAAATACCGCGACTTTGCCAGTCCGCGTTGTCCACCATGAAGCACCAGTAACGCCCGTTCGCTGACGGTGACCCTTCGCTCTTCGTCCATGCGGCGTTGGCATCTGGCCAGAGCGCCTTCAACCGCGGGCCAAAATTCGCCACTTGTCGCGTCTGCAACGACCCCACATTGAGTTCGTGCAGCTTCATGCCCACCCCGTTGGTCGGCAGGTAATAGAGGATCTTCGGGTCAGAAGAGTGCCACTGCGGTTCTGCATCCCCACCCAAATACGGCAGCGTGGTCACGCGCGCATGGGTATTGGCGTTGTAGAGGTGCCATGTGCCATCGTAGGCATACACGAGTTGCCGCGTATTGTTGGCGTTGAAAGCTTGACGCCGCGAATAGTCGTTTCGCGCGAAACCGGGTACACCATCGGCCACATGGTCAGTGGCGCGGGTGACACATGTTCCGTAAGTCGGTTCGGCATAGGCCGAGCCCTTGACCGGCTTGGATTTTGGCGGGATGGCATCAACAGCTCTCGTTGAATTCAGTTCGAACAAGGGCCGGCTGGCATAGAAATCGGTGCAGGCGGGGCTGTTGGGGTTCGCGGCCCAGCTCAGATCTTCTGCCTGAGCATCAGCGCTTTCAGTAAGAGTATTTGATTCGCTGGGGAATGGACTCAGGGGCGCCTTCTGCTCGGCAGTGGCGGTCAATGGAAAACCTGCGCTCAGTATCAGAGCGGCAATTGCTGCAGTATTCACACTCTTCATAGAGGCTCCTCGTTCAGGGGTTTTTCTCTGAATTGATCACGCAAAATGTAAACGTTTTCAATCCGCGGCGAGTATGCCCCTCGAGCATCGACTGCACAAAGTTTTGAATTCGTAAGTTGGGTAACCAAAGGGGCGCAGAGCGCGCCAACAGAGCCTCAGCAAGCGAG
>NZ_JBFUGE010000442.1:0-4990 GCF_056403075.1 Ideonella sp. P3_A4
CTGCTCGGGGTTCTGCGGGAAGCTCGGTGCGCTGACGGGTGGGTGCTCGGCATCGGGCGCGCCGGCGCCGCCGCGGTAGGCCCACATCCCGTTCAGGTTGACCCAGTCGGTGCGAGTCATCTGCGGGCGCGGGTATTCGGGCAGAGGCACGGGCGCTTGCAGTGCAGCGTCCGTCCACGGCGTGGTCATGCGCGGCGCGGGTGCGAGTGGCGACGCCACAGATTCGGGCGCGGCCGACAGCGCCTGCGCGCGCTCGCTGGCGCTGGGTGCGGCAGAAGAGTCATCTGCTGCCCCGCCGCCGCAGCCGGCCAGCACCGCGGCGCTGGCCAACAYCGCCAACAGGAATTTGGGTGTCATGCGTTGTCTCTGGTAGTTTGTGATGCGAACGGTTCAGGCACAGCGGCGCGGCGCCCCATGCACGGATGCACGAGGCGCCGCCTTGCAGGCTGGTCACCAGCCCTTGTTGCCCTTGCCCTTGTCGAAGAAGCTGTCGGGCGCGTTCTCGCGCTGCAGCGGCGCCACGCCCGAGCCGGCGACGGTGACGCCGACGAAGCGCACCGAGCCGCGCCCACCGCCGTCGGCCACCTCGATGCCGTAGGTGCCGGCGCGCTTGACGTGCACGTTCTCGAGCTTGACTCGGGCCATCGTCGCGTTGTCGGCCGCCTGCAGCGCATACGGTGGGATGCGTTCACCTTGGACGTAAGCTGTGCCGAAGCCGCGGAACTCGATGCCGGCGTAGGTCGGCTCGATGATGTCCACGTCGTTCACGTAGATGTCGGTGATGTTCCCCTCGCGCAGGTAGAACTTCAGCGCACCGTGGTGCCACGGGTTGGGGCCGTCTTCGCGGAACATCGTGCCGCCGGCGCGCGTCAGCGAGATGTTCTGGAAGGTCGTGCGCGGCTTGGTGAACGGGTACGGGCTGAACTCGTGGTCGATCAGGATGCCGGGGTAGGTCAACACGTCTTCGCAGATGCTGTCGCGGAACATGTTGTCGGCCCCGCCGTAGACCGCGAAGCAGTTGGCGCGCCACGGCATCTGCACCGAGACGTGGCGAACGATGTTGCCGTGGCCGATGCCCTGGTCCGGCGCGTCACGCTGCTCGTCGGTGAAGAAGTTCGGGCCGAACTCGTAGGTCTTGTAGGCGACCCACTTCGTCCATTGAATCGACCAGATCGCCACCGCGTCGTCGCCGGTGTTGCGCATGTGGCAGTTCTCGACGACCGAGTTCGAGGTGCCGTTGTCGAGGTTCACGCCATCGGCGTAAGTGTTGCGGATGCGGCAGTTGCGGATGATGAGGCCGTCGGTCGGCTGCGTCTGGTACGGCGGGTCGTTGCCCACCCAGATGGCCGCCACCTTGTGCTCGATCCACAGGTTCTCGATTAGGCTGTTCTTGCCCATCGGGCCGGCAAAGGCCTTCTGCGGGCCGTTGGTCTCTTCGTCGCGGGCCTTCGATTCACCGAAGATCGAGAAGTCGCCGAACACGCAGCGGGCCGTGGCGCCGTAGCAGAAGAACATCGACTTCGGGCCGCGGATGTTGGTGTGCCACATGCCGGCGCCGCGCACCTCGATGCCCGGGTTGTCGAGCCCGACGTTGCCGCCGTGGATGACGTTGGCCTGGTAGTTGCCGGGYGGGAACCACAGCTTGCTCGTCGAGCGCATGGCCCGCAGGATGTCGTCGGCGTGGTCGAGGCCGTCGTCCGGGAAGATGCCGAATTGGGTCGCCGAGGTGAAGCCCTCGGGCATCGTCAACGGGGGCGGAGCTTGCTCCAGATCGACCAGATCGATGACGTAGAAAGGCGCGTTGTCTTGGGCGTCGCGCTTGAGCATGACGGTCGCGCCTTGCGGGATCGGGTCGACCCGCATGCGGACTTCGTCGAAGAAGGTGTGCGGCTGCGGGCCGGGAACGTCGACGACGGGGTCACCGATCTTGCCGCCGAGGTACGACCATGAGTAGCGCGACGTGAGGGGCAGCGTGCGCACTCGCGCGCCGTTGATGTACAGGCCGAGCGTGGCGTCGATGCCACCGCCACCAGCGGAATCGGGTATCGAATAGCGGACGACGATGGCATTGGCGGCTTTTTGGTTGGTGAACGAAACGTAGTCGCCGGTCTTGTTGAGCCGCACCGCCTTGCGGCCGATGGCTTCGGCCTCGATGTGGTTGGCGTCCCACTTCTGCCGGCTGGGGCCCAGCACCTGCGCATTGGTCTGGCCGTTCTCGGCCTGGTATTCGGTCCACGGCACGTTCGCACCGCGGGTGACCGCGAGCGCAGGCTGCGCCGCGGCGCAAGCCAGCACACCGGTCACGGCGCTGGCCAKCGCGGCCAGCCAACGGGGTTGGATGTTCACTCTCATCGACACTTCTCCTCAGGGCATGAATCGGGACATGAATCAAGACGCAACGGCGGCCGCGGTCATCACCACCACGGCAGGCCGTTGGCCTCGCGAAGCAGTTGAAAGGCGGTGTCCGGCCGAACGACGACGTAGTCGCTGCCCAGGCTGTTGGCGACGTTCAGGAAGGTCGTCGGCGTCACGTTGGTCCAGGGCTGGGCCTGGATCAGGATGAAGCGCGGTGACGCGCCGTTCCAGCCTGCAGCGGCCGAGGCAATGTGGTTCTTCATCGCTTGCTCATCGGTGCAGTAGTTGCACGACAGCGCCATGCCCGGCAGGCTGTTGTTGTAGATGTTCAGGCCGCCACCGGTGTTCTGCGCGGTCAGGCCCAGCAGCGTGGGCGCGTTGCGCGCATAGGCGTTGCCGGACGATTGGCTGATGCCGCCGGTGATCGTGTTCCACACGGTGATCACCTTCAGCCCGGCCTTCTTGTTGTAGCGCTCGGTCTTGGCGACGAACTGGTCCAGCGCCGCGGCGTTGGTCCACGAGTTCGGGTAGGTGTAGCCGTAGCCCGAGGGGCCGGAGATCAGGTTGTCATTGACCGTCGATGTGGTGTGGAAGAAGTTCAATGCGCCGGGCATTGCGTCGACCATCGCTGGCGACACCGTCCAGCCGATGGGCACCTTGCCGCGGTCCGGGTTGTTCCAGAGCTTGCGCATCAGGTGCTCGACGTATTGCAGGTTGTCGCCGTCGCTCAGGATGAAGGCGACGTAGAGCTTGTTCTGCAGCGGCGGCTTGGTCGGCGTGGGCGCAATCTGGATGGCGCGCGAGGTGCCGCTGTGCACCGTGAGGTTGCTCGACCAGTCGCTCGCCACGGTGGCGATGCCGTATTGCGATGCGCGTTCGACGCCACTGCCCTCTTCCGGCCACCAGCCCAGCATCACGGTGCTGGCGCCCATGCTGGCGAGAAACTTGTTCAGCAGCTCGCTCTCGCCTGGCACGCGCGGGTCGAGCCAGATGGTTGCCGTGCCCACCGCGGTGGCGTATTCGCGAACGGCGGCTTTGTGGATGGTCGGCGAGATGCTGACCACCGCGCGGTGCGTCAACGTCGGCCAGTAGCTGTCGAACAGCGTCTGGTAGACCTGCAGCTTGCTGCTGAACTGGCCGCGGAAGTCGACGAGGATCGGCAGGTTGTACGGCGCTGCGGTCAGCTTGGCGGCCAGCGTGGGCGACGTGATCAGTGCCTTGCGCTTGCGCGCGATCGTCGTCGCAAGGTTGATGGTGTCGGGTTGTGCCGGGTCGTAGACGACCAGGCCTGCGAGCGAGTCGCGGTACTTGGTGATCAGGCTCCACTTGTCGCTGACCTCGGTCCACTGCAGGCCGAGCGATTGCAACCAGGTGGTGGGGCCTTCGGCGAACGCGTCGCCCTCGTAAGAAAAGATGCGCGGCTTCTTGAAGTTGACGATGCCCTTGAGCGAGGCGAACAGGTACATCTCATCCGAGCTCGGGCCTTGCGTCACGCCGACCCTGTCAACCTTGATGTAGGCGCCGCCGAGCCAGTACACACGCAGTTCGAGTGAGTGGTTGGCGGCGGCCAGGTTGAACGGCAGCTGGAAGGTCGTGTACTGGCCGGCGACCGGGAAGTCCATCCGGTTGATGGTTCGCTGCGCGAGCATTGCGCCGCTGGTCGCATCGCGAACATCGATCACGACTTGCGGGTCGTTGTTGGCGTTGTTGTTGTCGATCTTGAGCTGGAACTCAGCCGTGTTCGGCCCCGCTGGCACGCTGGTGTCGTACGGGCCGTAGACCATGTGCGCGTTCGGCGTGTCGATGCCGGTCTGGCAGAGCCAGCCGTCGCCGTCTGCGTGGCCTGTGCCGTGCGAGATGAACGGGCCTTCGGCCTCCCAGCTCAGCGGGGTTTCGCGCAGCGTGATCAGGTCTTGCACCAGCCTGGGCGCTGGGAAGCTGGGCAACAACTGCTTGGTGGGCCAGGTCAGGTCTGCCTGCGCGGAGCCGGCAACCAACAGGCAGCCGCCGACCACCCACGCGCGGATGCCGCTGCGAACGTCCCGCGCAACGCGCTTGAAAAACCCAGCCGACCTGTTGGAGTAATTGTCAACAACTATTCTGTTGAGCATTCGGGACGACCTTTCAGTTCCAGAATCAAGCCGCCGATCGGGTTTTCACCAAGTGATGCGATGACTCATGTCGCAAGGCACTTGGCCTGCGCCGGCCGGGTTATAGGCCATGCCTTTGGAACTGATTCCAATGACCCCGCAAGGCACATAACCAGAATGAAACCAGTGGCAACAGCGGTTGCCTGACGTGTGGGTGGATAACGTTTTCATCACCACACGATCGAACGCCGACAGCGATGTCATCGATGCGATGGTTTGGGGTCGCTGCAACAAAGTACCGCCGCCGTACCGGGCGCTCCACTCGAAACCCCGGTACTTCGACCCGTTTGACACCAAAGATTGACCAGCAATTGAGTATGTGAATCCGCCTCGGCCTTGCCTGAACGTCTAGGGTTTTCTATAAATGCAACCTTAACGTTTCCTGAAGTAGAAAGCGCTTTCTGTTGCCCGGGTGCCTCGGGCAGGTTTCTCGAACGGAGCCGACATGCCGCTTTCCCGCCCTCGCCTCGCCTGGACCGCAAAGC
>NZ_JBFUGE010000443.1:0-4987 GCF_056403075.1 Ideonella sp. P3_A4
CCGGTCTCACTGGACAGCACGCGGTTCGTCAGCCCACGGTGGGTTTGCACCTGGGTCACCAGGTCGGTCAGCTGGTTCACGACCTGGGTGCCGGCCAGCTCCGAGCGGGCATTGCCCAGGTCGCCGCGGGCTTGTTGCGCGCTGTAAATGATCAGCAGCAGCAGGGGCACCAGCAGCATCAGGCCCATCAGGGCCATCTTGGTGGGCATGCGCAGCTGGCGCATCAGGCGCGCGCCAGGCTGCAGGATCAGTGTGCCGATCGTGGACATGCGGCTGTCTCCCAGCGTGGACGGCGTGGACGGCCCATTGCCCCCCGAATGCGTACCCACGGACCCCATCATCTTCGGCCGCGGTGGCTGCCGCGATAGGCCGATAAGCGCCGGTTAGCTGCGGCAGATTGCCGCAACGGCGCGATCCAATGCGTTACGTGTTGAGGACTCCCGACGGGGGCGATTCGGCTGAGACTGCAAGCGGGAGGCGAAATTGCTCGCGCCCGCTGCCCCGATGCGGGCGCTTGTCCCTGCGGAGATGGGGCCAGTTCAACGAATTCCTTCAGAGGAGAATCTTTGATGAAGAACTTGCAGCATTTGCGCGTCGGCCTGGTGGCCTGCGCGCTGGCTTGGTACGCGCTTCCGGCGCTGGCGCTCGACGGCCGGGTGGTGGCCACCGGCTTTGACGAGCCGCTCTACCTCACCGCACCCAAGGGCGATGGACGCCTGTTCGTGGTCGAGAAAGGCGGCGTGATCCGCGTGATCAAGAACGGCAAGACGACCAAGTTCCTGGACATCTCGAGCCGCGTCGGTACCAACGGCGAGCGCGGCCTGCTCGGCCTGGCGTTCGACCCCGACTACGCCACCAACGGTCGCTTCTACGTCGACTACACCAGCTCGTCCACCGGCGCGACCTTGATCGATCGCTACACCGTGTCGCCGCCGACTGCGAACAAGGCCGACCCGGCCACGCGCCAGCAGATCATCTCGATCACCCAGGAGACCTTCGACAACCACAAAGGCGGCTGGGTCGGTTTCCGGCCGGGCGACAAGAAGAACCTCTACATCTCGCTGGGCGACGGCGGCGATGGCTACGACCCCCACAACAACGCCCAGAACGGACAGGTGTTGCTGGGCAAGATGCTGCGCCTGGACGTGAGCGGCACCGGCACCGGCTACAAGATCCCGCCGGACAACCCCTTCGTCAACTCCAGCTCCGTGAAGCACGAGATCTGGGCGCTCGGCTTGCGCAACACCTTCCGCGCCAGTTTCGACCGCAAGACCGGGGCTTTCTGGCTCGGCGACGTGGGCCAGGACACACGGGAAGAGATCGACTTCGAGCCGGCCGGCGACCACGGTGGCCACAACTACGGCTGGCGCCTGCGCGAAGGCAAGATCCAGACGCCAGGCGGCGTCGGCGGCGACAAGCCTGGCCTGACCGGTCCGGTGTTCGACTACCCGCACCTGGGCAACCAGGGCAGCCTGGGCAACTGCGTGACCGGCGGCTACGTCTACCGCGGGCCGTCGATCTCCGACGCCAACGGCCGCTACTTCTTCGGCGACTGCGTCAGCGACCGCGCGTTCTCGATGACCTTCAACGCCGACGGCACGCCGATCGAGCGCCGCGAAGAGACGTCGGCCCTGCTGGGCGGCTCGGGCCTGACCACCCTGGCCTCGTTCGGCGAAGACGGCAAGGGTCGCCTGTACGTGGTGGGCCTCAGCGGCGTGCTCATTGCGATGTGCCCGTCGGCGCAGGGCCAGCAAAAGCCGGTGGTGCCGGCCTCGGTGCCGGGGCAGGTGCAGGTGTTGGTTGACCTGGCTGATCCTTGCGCGGCGCAATAGGCTCCCACAGGCCTGACCGGGCATCCGACTGCCCGGTCGGGCCTGAGGCCGTTTGGCGAGCGCCGAAGACGCTTTGACGGCAGCGTTGGCTGAGGGGAAGGATCAGGTGGCCATCGTGTAGCGCATGGCCACTCTGCTCACCATGCCCAGGCGCTTTTCGTGTGTGAGAGTCTCACGCAACGCCGGGCTCAGCTCCTCATCGTTCAACACGCGAAAGCCGGCGCTGAGATAGAACGGGCCATTCCAAGGCAGATCGTCAAAGGTCGTCAGCGTGACGCCTGAAAGCTTGCGCCGCGCGGCTTCATCGATGATGGCCACGACCAGTTTTCGCCCGAAGCCGCGGTTGCCATGGTCGGGGTGTACCGCCATGACCGTCAGGTGAAAGTTGCCGTCCTGCTCTCGTGCCATGGCGAAGCCGACGACCGAGCCGTGTGATGTCGCGACCAGCAGCGAACCACTCTCCAAGCCCCGTTCGAGCTCATCCATCGGCATGACGTCATCGACGTCTGGAATCCGCTCTTCGGGAAACAAGGCAGAGGACGCCCGTTCGATCGGCTGAAGGCTGGCGAGATCTGCTCTGTTGGCGTGTCGAATCAGCTGCGAACTGCTCATTCGCGCGGCAGTTCGCGTATCTCGACGGTGCCGCCCGCTTCGTAGTTTGGATTTCCAACCAAGAAGCGCTTGGCGTCCTCCAAGTTTTCGGCACGCACGCGAATGAAGCCCGTCAGCTCCGCATTGACGGGTTGCGACAGCTGTCCTTTCCGAAGCCGCTCACCCGTTCCAATCGAGCTGCCGCCGTCAAACTGGCCGCTTTGGCGCAGCCCGGCGATGTACTCGCCCCAGCGCGCTCCATCGTCAGCAACGAGCTTGTCGGTGGCGTCGTTGAGCATCAAGAGGATGTATTCATTCATGGTGGTTGGCTCGGCTAAGCAATCGGGGCCTAACGCGGATTCAGCAGCAGCGTCTCGCGCGTGTGGCTGGCCACATCGGCCGAGTCAAGGTACTGCGGACGGGTCTGGCCGTTCGCATAGGCCTGGGCCTGGTCGCTGTAGTGGCGGTCACCCCAAACCCCGCTCTGGCCCACCGGCAAGATGCCGCGCGCGGCGCCGGGCTGCGAGAAGTCGATGACTCGGCGGGTCGAGGGTCCATAGGTCACCGGGATCGGCACCTCGGCCAGCGGCCCGTTCAGGTTGTTCGGCGTTTCGCGGCCGCCGGCGGCGGCGAACGGGCCGACGTTGAACACCTTGTCCAGCGGCGGCTGCTTGCCCAGCGGGTGCTCGTGCGTCAACCGATGGGCGCGGCCCCAGGTCCAGCTGCCGGTGTCAGCACCGAGCGTGGCCTTCAAGTGCGTCAGCGTCTTGTGCCAGGCGGCGTCGACGATCTGGGCGCGCGTTTCCTTTTCGGGCGTGCCGCGCCGGTCCCACCACGGTGAGTCCGGGTTGGTGGCCAAGCGGGGCAGGGCATGGTCCAGCGCCCGGGTGCGGCGCAGCAGGGTGTAGGCGTCTTCGCCCAGTTCGTCGGCCAGGGCTTCGTGCGCCAGGTCGAACAGGAACTGGTTGAACAGTGTTGGCGCCACCGCGTCGACCGGGTGCTCGCCATGCCACGCGGCCAGTTGCTCGACCAGTGCCTTCTCTCCTGGGTCGAGCGATGCGGCGCGCAGGTCGGCCAGCAGCGGGGCCAGCACCCGCGGGCCGTAGCCGGTTTGCGTGTCGAGCTGCAGCGCCTGCATCGCCGGGGTGTCCCAGCCGGTCGCGCGGGCGGCCAGTTGCTGATCCAGCCGCTGGGCGCGGTCCCACAAGTTGTAGTAGCCCGGCAGCGGCGCCGTGCCGGCCGGCTGCTGGTTGGCAGAGATGATGTAGCCGCGCACCGGGTTCTCTTCATGCGGGTTCTGCTCGAAGGGCAGGAAGCCAGTCTTGTCGGCCTCGGCACTGCCACCGTCCAGCAGGAAGCTCGGGTTCACGCTGTACGGGCGCAGCGGCAGCTTGGCAGCGGCCCACCAGGCGATGTCGCCGCTGGCGCTGGCCCAGACCACGTTCAGCCCGGGCGAGTGGATCTTGCTGACGGCGCCGCGGGCCTTGTCCAGCGTGTCGGCGCGGTCGAGCTGGTAGAACGCTTCGAGGATCGGGTTCTCCGTCTGCAGCAGCGCCCACCACATCGCGATCGGCTTGGTGCCGGCGGTCTTGTCGAGCGCATCGTTGATGATCGGGCCGTGCGGCGAGCGGCGCAGTGTCAGCGTCACTGGCGGCTGGCCCTTGACGTTGATGGTTTCCTGCCGCTCCTGAAGATCGGCCCACTGGCCGTTGGCCCAGACCTGTTTCGGGTTGTCGGGGTTGACCTTCTCGGCGACCAGATCGATGTCGTCGTTCTGGAACATCGTCAGGCTCCAGCCGAACTGCGCGTTGTGGCCGACCAGCGCGAACGGGTTCAGCGCCTGGTGCAGGCCATACAACTCGATGCCGGGCGCCGAGAGGTGTGCCTCGTACCAGACGGCTGGCACCGAGAACGCGATGTGCGGATCACCGGCCAGCATCGGCTTGCCGCCGGCGGCGCGGGCGCCGGAGATGACCCAGGCGTTGCTGCCTTCGAACAGCGGCACGCCGGCGATGTCCAGCGCGTTCTGGCTCATCGACGCGACCTTCTCCAGGTCACGCCAATCGCCGGCCTGCAGCGTCGGGCCGGGGCTGCTGGCAGGTGTGGCGGGCGCGGCGGGTTGGCCTTGGGTCACGCCGTCCGGGTACCAGGCCAGGTCGAAGATGCCCAGATAGTCGGGGCCCAGCTGCTGCTTGATGCGGCTCAGCGCCGGCTCGGTGCGGAAGGCCGCTGCGAAGCTGTACGCCAGGTAGCCACCGACGCTGGCCGTATCGGCCGCCGTGAACGGCCGCTTGGGAATGCCCAACACCATGAACTCGATCGGCGCCGGGTGCGTGTCCTGGAACTGGTTGACGCCATCGAGGTAGGCCTGCAGCGCCTGCGTCGCTGGCGCAGCCTTGTCCATCTTGGCGGCAAACGCGTCGGCGTACTCGCGGATCGTCAGCGTGCGGAACAGGCGATCCGTCTCGACCAGCTTCGGCCCCAGCACCTCGGCCAGCTCACCGCGGGCGAGTCGCCGCAGGATCTCCATCTGGAACAGGCGATCCTGCGCGTGCACATAACCC
>NZ_JBFUGE010000444.1:0-4979 GCF_056403075.1 Ideonella sp. P3_A4
GCGGCGCAGCCTTGGCCGCCATGAACACAACCCACCAGCTCGGCCTTGGAAGCATCGATGCCGGCAAATACAGCTTGATCTTGCATGGTCAGGTCTCCCCTATCGACAATGACAGTCGTTGGGGTGGGGACCCGCCAGCCGCGTTGGCTTGCACTCAGATCGGCGGTCTGTCTGTTTGGCGGCCGCGCAGTTCTTTATCGACGCTGACAGGCGGGGTGGGGGCAATCTCTGCCAGTCGGTCCAGGCCGATCTCCGGATTTCAGGCCCTCCACCCCAACCACGCAACCATACAAGCCGGATCCGCGCACGCCACTGGATGAGCGGCGGCGCTGCGCGCGCCTCTAAGTGTCCAGCTTGCCCACCGAGATGATCGGGCCGGTCGGTGCACCGGTCGGCGAGCCGCCGGCCGGTTCCAGGCTGACCGCGAAGGCGGCGGTGTTGCGCAATAGCTCGGTGCGGATCACCTTGGTCGCGCCGTCGGCGGCCACCAGGCCCAACGAGCGCGGTGCGCCCTGGCCGGGAACCGCCCATAGTTCGAGCGCGCGCTGTGGGTCCATCGCCAGCGCGTCGACCGGCCGCAGCACCAGGCCGCGCCCGTCGGCGCTGACGCTGGCAACGAACTTGGCGTTCTRCAGCGCTGCGCCGGCAGCCGCGTCGGACGGGGCCAGCACCACCAGGATCGGCGGTTGGGCGGGCTTCGGGATCGTCAGCGCCACGCCCAGCGCCAGTGCGGCAGCAGTCGCGAAGCCGGTGGCGGCGCGCCATGGCAATACGGCTTGCCACCAGCGCTGCGGCGCCGGCGGTGTTTCGTTGGCGGCGCGGCGCTCGGCGAACAGGCGTTCTTCAATGCCTTTCCAGACCCGTGGCGACGGCGCGACCGGCTTCACGCTGGCCGCCAACGGCACCAGGGCGTCCTGCCAGCGGGCCACGGCCGCGCGCAGGGCCGGGTGGGCTGGCAGCAGGTTGTCGAAGCGCCGGCGGGCCGGGCCGCGCAGCGTGCCGAGCACGAATTCGGCGGCCAGGCGGTCGGCGAGGGGAGCGCGGGAGTAGTCCATCAATGCCCGCCCGGCCGCCCGTAGGGCATTGATTGTCCCCTCGGGGGGCAGTGAACGAAGTGAGCGTGGGGCTTCATGTTCAGGCTCCTACCGCGTCGATCGCGCCGGCCCGCTCGAGGCAGGCGCGCAGCGACAGCAGGCCGCGCCGGACCCAGCTTTTCACGGTGCCCAGCGGCTGGCGCAGCTGTTCGGCGACCTCGGAGTGCGATAGCCCCTGGTAGAAGGCCAGCGCCAGCGTCTGCTGCTGCTCGCCTGACAAGCCCTTCATGCACACGCCAACCGCGCGTGCCTGCACCGCCTGGCCCAGCAACTCCATCGGGCCGGAGGCCTCGCTCGGCATCTGGTCCAGCACGTCGTCGTCCTCGCCATCGTCGAGCGACGGCCGGGCGGTGACCCACTGCGGCTCGGTCTGGCGCCGGCGCAGGCTGTCGATCGCGCGGTGGCGCGCAATGCTGGTCAGCCAGGTCATCGGCTGCGCCCGCTGGGCGTCAAAGCTGCCGGCGGCTCCCCAGATCTTCACGAATATCTCCTGCAACAGGTCCTCAGCTTGGCCCCGGTCGGTATTGATACGGAGAATGACCCCAAGTAGATGCGCTGCCGTCTGCTGGTAAAGCGTGGCAAAAGCCGCGCGGTCGCCCAAAGAGACGCGCGCGAGCAGCGCGCCCAGGGCGTCGGCGCGCTGGGCGGAAGAGAAGGCGGAAGTGGCCATCGGCGGAATTCTAGGAGTGCGTTGACGGAGGTTCGACCCAGGCATACGCCAGCCACTGCCGCTTGGATGCCTGTCGATCGTGGGGGAGAACCCCGATCCGTACAATCGTTGCCCACCATGTCCCGACCGCAAGAATTCGTCCTCACGCTGGCCTGCCGCGACACCAAGGGCATTGTTCACAACGTGTCGGGCCTGCTGTACCAGGCCGGCTGCAACATCATCGATTCGCAGCAATTCGGCGACCTGCAGGGTGAGGACGCGACCGGTTTCTTCTTCATGCGGGTGCATTTCGAGGCGCCCGAGCAGTTGGCCGAGGTGGCCACGCTGGACAAGCTGTTTGGCCATGTTCGCCAACAGTTCGGCATGCAAGCCACTTTCCATGCGGTGGACCAGCGGCCGCGCGTGCTGCTGATGGTCAGCCAGCATGGCCACTGCCTGAACGACCTGCTGTACCGCTGGAAGAGCGGCCAGCTGGCGCTGGACATTCCGGCCGTGGTGTCGAACCACCGCACGCACGAGAAGTTGGTCGAAAGCTACGGCCTGCCCTTCCACCACCTGCCGCTGGCCGCTGGCGCCGATGCGGCGGCCAAGCGCGTGCAAGAGCAGCAGATCGAGGCGCTGATCGAGGCCGAACGCATCGACCTCGTGGTGCTGGCGCGCTACATGCAGATCCTGAGTTCCGAGTTCTGCCAACGCCTGGCCGGCCGGGCGATCAACATCCACCACAGCTTCCTGCCCAGCTTCAAGGGTGCCAAGCCGTACTACCAGGCCCATGCCCGCGGGGTGAAGCTGATCGGCGCGACGGCCCACTACGTGACCGCCGACCTGGACGAGGGGCCGATCATCGAGCAGGACGTCGAGCGGGTCGACCACTCGCTGTCGGCCGATGACCTGACCGCCGTCGGTCGCGATGTCGAGTGCGTGGTGTTGGCGCGCGCAGTGCGCTGGCATGTCGAGCGCCGCGTGCTGATGAACGCGCACAAGACGGTGGTCTTCCGTTAGTGTCCTGTCCCGCAAATAACTGCCATTGAGATTCGACCAGATGGTGATGATCGTGCGTCCGGACGGCTGGGCAGATACCGAGCGTATCTGCCCTGATGGCCGGGCGCGCGAGCGCGCCATCTGGTCGAACCCACTTTCGACATTTCTGGCGGGCCGAAGCCGGGGCGCTCGCAGCGCCGCCAAGCCGGGCAGATACCACGAGGTATCTACCCGGCTCGTCGACTCGCGATCATCCCCATTGCGGCTCGTCGCAATGGCAGCTATTTGCGGGACAGGACACTAGAGGCGTACTTCATGCCGCAAGCACCCAAGGCCGCGCTGCTCGCGTCGCCGGACGACGTTGAGAACCAGTTCTACGAAGCGCTGCGCGAGGCGGACATCGAGAAGCTGATGGCCGTCTGGGCCGACGACGAAGAGGTGGTCTGCATCCACCCCGGCGGGCCGCGTCTGGTGGGCCCAGCGGCGGTGCGCGCAGCCTTCGAGGCGGTGTTCGCCAACGGGGCGGTCCATGTGCAACCCGAGAAAGTGCGCCGCGTCCACGCGATGAGCGCGGCGATGCACAGCGTGCTTGAGCGCGTTGCGTTGAAGACGCCCGACGGCGCACGCACCGGCTGGGTGATGGCGACCAACGTCTACCTGAAGACAGCGCAAGGCTGGCGCATGGTGACCCACCATGCCAGCCCCGGCACGGCCCAAGAGCCGCCGGAGCTGGTCGAGGCGCCGACGACACTGCACTGAGCGGGGATAGCGGGGCCGCGATGCGCCACTTTCGAGCGCCACGCTGGTTGCCTGGCGGGCATTTGCAGACGATCTGGCCGGCGTTGTACGGCAAGCGTGTGCACGGCCCGCACCCGATCTACCAGCGCGAACGCTGGACCACGCCGGACCAGGACTTCATCGACGTCGACTTCCGTTTCTCGCGCCACCGCGACGCGCCGTGGTTGGTGCTGTTCCATGGTCTCGAGGGCTCGTCGCGCAGCCACTATGCCGAGGCGTTTGCCGATGTCGCGCACGCGCTGGGCTGGAACTACGCAGTACCGCATTTCCGCGGCTGCTCGGGCGAGCTGAACCTGGCGCCGCGCGCCTACCACTCGGGTGACTTCGAGGAGATCGGCTGGATCCTCACGCGCTTGCGCGAGCGCTCGAGCCAGCCGTTGCACGCAGTCGGCGTATCGCTGGGCGGTAACGCGCTGCTGCGCTGGGCCGAAGAGGCGGGCGAGACAGCCAGTGTGACCGCGCGCGCAGTGGCCGCGGTCTGCTCGCCGATCGACCTGACTGCCGGCGGCCATGCGATCGGCCGTGGCTTCAACCGGCAGGTCTACACCCGCATGTTCCTGCGCTCGATGAAGCCCAAGGCGCTGGCCAAATGGGCCCAGCACCCGGGCCTGTTCGACCGCGAGCGGATGGCCGCGGCACGCGACCTGTACGAGTTCGACAACCTGTTCACCGCGCCGCTGCACGGCTTTCGCAACACAGACGACTACTGGCGCCGCGCGTCCGCCAAGCCCTGGCTCGAGCACATCCGCGTGCCGGCGCTGGTGCTGAATGCGCGCAACGACCCGTTCGTGCCGGCCAGCAGCCTGCCCGGTGTGCACGAGGTGGGCCCATACGTGACGCTGTGGCAGCCACCGCATGGCGGGCACGTCGGTTTCCCGGCGGGCCGCTTTCCCCCTGGCCACGTGCGGGCCATGCCAGAAGCCGTCGTGGATTGGTTGCGAGCGAGATAAGGTCGGCCCATGGACGACATTGTCAAAGCGGCATTGGCCAAGTGGCCGCATGTGCCGCATTGCTACAACTGGCTCGCACTCGATGCGCGCGGCGACTGGTACATGCGCGACGACCGCATCCAGGCCGCGGGGCCGTTCCCGACGCCCAAAGGCAGCCGCATCCTGCACGACAAGCTGCAGGAGTTCATCGGCCGCAACTACGAGGCCGACGAGGCCGGCTGCTGGTTCTTCCAGAACGGGCCGCAGCGGGTCTATGTCGAGCTCGAGGCCGCGCCTTGGGTCTGGCGCTTGGCGGCGGTGCCCGGCGCGGCGCCGGCGCTCAGCACGCACACCGGCCGCAGTGCCGTCTTTCGCAGCGCATGGCTGGACGACGGCGGGCGCTTGTTCGCCGACAGCGACATCGGCTTTGGCCTGGTGCACACGCTGGACGCGGCCATCGGTGCCGACGCGATCGAGGCCGGCGATTGGCGCTACGAGGAATTGCCG
>NZ_JBFUGE010000445.1:0-4977 GCF_056403075.1 Ideonella sp. P3_A4
TTGCTGGACCGCCTGAATGGTGCCGACGTCGTCACCTTCACCGGCTCGGCCGACACGGCCGCCAAGCTGCGCGTGCACCCGAACCTGATCCGCCACTCGGTGCCGTTCAACGCCGAGGCCGATTCGCTGAACTGCGCGATCCTGGCGCCCGATGTGCAGCCGGGCGATGAAGAGTTCGACCTCTTCGTCAAGGAAGTGGCGCGCGAGATGACGGTCAAGGCCGGCCAGAAGTGCACGGCGATCCGCCGTGCGATCGTGCCGCGCCAACATGTCGATGCGGTGGCTGCGGCGCTGAAGGCGCGGCTGGCGAAGACGGTGGTCGGTGACCCGTCGGTCGAAGGCGTCAAGATGGGCGCACTCGCCTCGCACGCGCAGCAGGCCGACGTGGCCGAGCGTGTGGCGATGCTGCGCAAGGACGCCGAGCTGATCTACGGCACCGACGCGTTCACGCCGCAAGGCGCAGGCACGGCCGAAGGCGCGTTCTTCGCGCCGACGCTGCTGCTGGCGAAGAACCCGATGACCAATGACGCGGTGCACGACGTCGAGGCCTTTGGCCCGGTCAGTACATTGATGCCTTACGACGACTTCGACGAGGCGTTGGCCCTGGCCGCGCGCGGCAAGGGCAGCCTGGTCGGTTCGCTGGTCACCAAGACGCCGGCGATCGCCGCGAAGGCGATTCCCGTGGCCGCCGCGCACCACGGCCGCATGCTGATCCTCGATCGCGAGGCCGCACCCGAATCCACCGGCCATGGCAGCCCGCTGCCGATGCTCAAGCATGGCGGCCCCGGCCGCGCCGGTGGCGGCGAAGAGCTGGGCGGCATCCGTGCCGTCAAGCACATGCTGCAGCGCACGGCGGTGCAAGGCTCGCCGACGATGCTGGCGGCCGTGACCGGTGAATACGTGCGCGGCGCCGCTCGCATCGAGACCGAGGTGCACCCGTTCCGTCGCCACTTCGAGGACCTGCAAATCAGCGAGAGCCTGCTGACGCATCGCCGCACCGTCAGCGAAGCCGACATCGTCAACTTCGGCGGTGTCTCGGGCGACTACTTCTACATGCACTTCGACGAGATCGCGGCGAAGGACACGCAGTTCGGCCAGCGCATCGCGCATGGCTACTTCGTGCTGTCGGCGGCCGCCGGTCTGTTCGTCAGTCCGGCTCCGGGCCCAGTGCTGGCCAACTACGGGTTGGACACTCTGCGCTTCGTCAAGCCGGTGGCGATCGGCGACACGATCCAGGCGCGCCTGACCGCCAAGCGCAAGATCGACCGCATGAAGGTCGACGACAAAGGCCGCGGCCAGGGCGTGGTGGCGTGGGACGTCGAGGTCACCAACCAGCATGGCGAGCTGGTCGCCAGCTACGACATCCTGACCCTGGTGGCCAAGCACGCCACTCCGGCCGCATGAGACACGGCCTGCGCCGCATTGCGCTGGCGTTGAGCCTGGCCTGCGGTGCAGGCGCCGTGCTGGCCGCCTGTCCGCCCGAAGGCCAGACGCGCAACAGCCTGCTCGCTTTGCGCAACGCGAAGTGGGCCGTCAACGATGCTGCCAAGCGCGAATCGCTGGCGCTCGGCTTGGTCGACTGCCTGGCCGACCCGGACCCGGCGTTGCGCGACGAAGTCGGATTTGAAGCCTTGCAGCAATGGATGCGTGCCAACCAGCTGTCGCCGGCCATCGTCAAGCGCATCGGTGACCAGTTGCTGCGCCGCGTGATGCCCGCGACGGTGGCGGCCGATGGGCGCGGTGTTGCTGCGCCATTTGCCGCATTGACATTGGCCGAGGTCGCCCGCGTGGACCGGCTCACGTCCCTGTACAGCCCAGCCGAGCGCGATGCTTTCGTCAGAGCTGCGGCCAGCTACCTGGCCGGCGTGCGTGACTACCGCGGCTTCGATGCGCAAGACGGCTGGCGCCACGGCGTCGCACACGGCGCCGACTGGTTGATGCAGCTGAGCCTGAACACCGCACTCGACAAGGCGCAGCTCGACCGCTTGCTCGATGCGATTGCCACACAGGTGCTGCCGCCCGGTGATCACAGCTACATCTACGGCGAAGGCCAGCGCCTGATGGCACCGGTGTTCTACATCGCCAAGCGCGGCCTGCACGACAGCGCGTTCTGGACCAGCTGGTTCGGCCGCATCGTGTCGGCCGCGGCGCTGCCCGAAGGCCACCCTTTCACGGCGACTTCGCTGGCACGCGCCCACAACGCACGCGAGTTCATCTGGCCGCTGTATGCCTCGGTGCAAGAGACGTCCGATGCGGCACAGCGCGAGCGCCTGCTGCCGGGCTTGAAGGCGGCGATCAAGGCATTGCCATGAGCTGCCGGGCCGCTCCCAAGGCGAATTCCGCAGCGCGCAGCGCGGAGGAGGCTCAATGAGTGATGACGATCTGCCACCGCTGCCCGACACGCCGACGGGCCGCTATCGCCACTACAAGGGTGGCGAGTACGAAGTGATAGGCGTGGCCCGCCACAGCGAGACGCTGGAGCCGCTGGTGGTCTACCGGCCGCTCTACAACGCAACCGGCCTGTGGGTCCGRCCGCATGCGATGTTCTTCGGCCACATCGAACTGGACGGGCGACAGGTGTTGCGCTTCTCACGCTTAGGCTAGGGCCTGCTAACGCATAAATCGCAGCCACGTTGTCACTCCAAGCGGGCGCAATCTAGGCGCGAAGGCGCGGGCGTGGTCGATCCACGGCCGCGTCTTCGTAACAACGAGTGCGCCCGCTTGGAGTAGCAACCCGAAGGGCCGGGGCGATGTGGGGCGCATCGCGTCGTTACGAGGGTTCGCACGGGGGGAAGGCCCCGTGCGAGCCCTCGCGTCTAACGTTGCATCCCTAACAACTCCCCGGCGCGGCCGTGATTTATGCGTTAACAGGCCCCAAACCGTTACCACTCTAAGCGTGGATGTCGCGGTGGGCTGGCTAGTATGAGGCGGAATTCCCTCATGCCGCCGCTGTACCTCTTCGATGACCGCCACCCGCCGGCGCACCCGCGCCGCCTCCCCGGACACTGAGCACACGCCTGCCCGGTCACCCGGTGAGTTGGGGTTCGCCCAGATGGTGGTCGGTGCGGTCCACCACCAACCGCCTCCGAAGCCGCCGCGCAAGCGTGTGGCCGCTCCTGCGGTCGAGATGGTGGCCGAAGAAGAGCCGCTGGCCGACGCACTCGAGCGTGCGCTGCTGATGGTGCGTGGTGGCCAGGTCGAGGCCGGCCTGGCGCTCAGCCAAAGCCTGTGGCCGCAGGCCTCCCAGGCCGAAGACCTGCTGCAGATGGGCATCTGCCAGCATGTGATGGCGATCGGCTACCACTACAGCGGCAAGCTGAAAGAAGCGCTGACCACCGGCTACCTGGGCATCGAGTTGTTCACCCGCGCCTGCGAGACGGTGCGGTTGCTGCGGCTGATGTCGCTGCATGCGATCACGCTGGCGCAGCTGGGCCAGGCGGCCGAGGCGATGGAGCTGCTGGGCAGGGCCGTGCAGATGCTGCCGCTGGTGGCGAACGAGCCTTGGCAGCAGTGCGTGTTCTGGAACAACGCCGGCACCGTCTACGACACGCTGGACCAGACCGACGAGGCCTTGGCAGCTTGGGAGCGCTGCATCGAGCTGAGCCCGCACTTCGAAGAGCCCAGCATGAAGGCGATCTCGAAGGGCAACCTGCTGACGGTCCGCCTGGGCGCGTTGTGCAAGCGAAAGGCCGATCGCGAGGTCATCCTCTCGGCCTATGCTGAGCAGCGCCGGCACCTGGACGAGTTGGTGCAAGACGGGCGCCTTCATCTGGTGACGACCTATGCGGCCGAGGCGGCCGACGTGATGATCCAGCTCGGCGAGATGGACGAAGCCCGCGTGTTGCTGCGCCTGGGCCTGAAGGCCGCGCAGACCGCCGGCTTGGGGCCCAAGCGAGCCCGCCTGGAGCTGCAGCAGGCCCGCGTCGAGCGCTTGAGTGGGCTGCACCGGCTGGCGGCGGCCCACATCGCTGAAGCGCTGGCCCTGGCCACCGAAGGCCAGGACCTGGAGCTGCTGGCCCGCGTGCACCTCGAGAACAGCCAGTTGCAAGAAGCGCAGCAGCACTGGCGCGCCGCGCTCGACTGCTACAAGCGCCACGCCGAAACGCGTGAGGCGGTGCTGGCCGCGCAGTCCGAAGCGCGCTCGCAGGCGCTGGCCGCGCGGGTGGACGTGGAGCGCAATCGCGTCGAGGCCGAACTCGCGCGCCTGCGCAGCGCCGAGCTGCAACGCCAGGTCGAGCACCTGGCCGAAGAGGCCGGCGAGCTGAAGCGTCAGGCCCTGGAGGATCCGCTGACCGGCCTGGCCAACCGGCGCCAGTTCGAGCAGCGCATCTCCCAGCTGAGGGCCGAGGGCTGCGGGATCGTCCGGCCGCTGGTGCTGATGCTCGGCGACATCGACCACTTCAAGCGCATCAACGACCGCTACTCCCACACTCAGGGCGACGAGGTCTTGCGCACCATCGGCCGGCTGATGCGCGATCATTTGCGTCCGCACGACGCGGTGGCGCGCTGGGGGGGCGAAGAGTTCGCCGTGGGTTTCGGCGCCGGCCTGACGCTGGCCCAGGCCCTGACGGTGGCCGACCGCCTGCGTGGCACCATCGAGCGGCACGCCTGGTCCACGATGGCGCCGGCGTTGAATGTCACGATGAGCCTGGGTTTGGCTGAATGCCGGGACGGCGAGTCGATCGCCGACACCTTGCAGCGGGCCGATGAAGCGCTGTACCAATGCAAGAAGGCTGGCCGCAACCAGGTGCGCGCCRCCCCGTAAGTCCTGTTGTTGTTTGTAGTGCGCATCTAGCGGCCCCGCGCGAGTCCATCTTCACGCGGGGTCGCGGCTGGCCTGGGCGCGTCATTTGCCCTCACCGGGCCTGGCCGTTGATCGCTACGATGTGATGACCGCCAGGAGATCGCCGCCGATGCCGACCGTTCGCCCTCAGCAGCCCGCCGCCTCGCAGGACACCGAGACCGTCACCGCCACGG
>NZ_JBFUGE010000446.1:0-4970 GCF_056403075.1 Ideonella sp. P3_A4
CACTGATCGATGGCAACCTCGACCACCCTGCGCGCGAACTGATGTGGGGCTCGCCGGGCACGATGCTGGCTGCACTGTTCCTGTACCGGCGCTCAGGCGACCAGCGCTTTGCCGACGCCTTCCGTCGCAGCGCCGCGCAGCTGCGGTCACAGCTGAAGTGGTCCGAAGAGCACGGCTGCCACTACTGGGATCAGGATCTCTACGGCAGCCAGTACACCTTCCTCGACGCGGTGCACGGCTTTGCCGCCACCGCCGCTGTGCTGATCCGCGGCCGTGACCTGCTGCCGACCGAAGAGGGGGCCGCCTGGCAGGACCTGATCGTCAACACCATCGACAAAACGGCGTTGCGCGAAGACGGCCTGGCCAACTGGCCGGCCTACCTGGTCAACCCGGGCCCGAATCCGCAGAAGAAGCTGATGCAGTTCTGCCACGGCTCGCCGGGCTTCGTGATCTGCCTGGCCGACCTGCCCGACCCGCGGCTCGACGAATTGCTCATCGCCGCCGGCGAGGCCACCTGGGTTGCCGGCCCGCTGAACAAAGGCTCGAACCTGTGCCACGGCACCGGTGGCAACGGCTACGCCTTCCTGAAGCTGTACGACCGCACCGGTGATGCGCGTTGGCTCGAGCGCGCCCGCGCGTTCGCGATGCACAGCATCCGCCAGACCGCGAACGACGAGCGCGAATACGGCCAGTTGCGCTACTCGCTGTGGACCGGCGACCCCGGCTTCGCGGTCTACCTGTGGGACTGCATCCGCGCGAAGGCCGCCTTCCCGACGCTCGACGTCTTCTTCGCCGGTTGATCGATCACGAAGCTGTCGCGCGCGATGCCATCGGTGTCGATGAACTGCGCCCGCAGCGACGTGGTGTCGGCGCGCACGCTCAAGTAACCGAACAGGTTGTCTCRATACGCGCTCCAGCCCGGCTGCGCGCCGGGAAACGCGCGCTGGCCAGCCCCACCACTGCCGACCACCACGTACACCACGCCGCGCGTGCCGGGCGGCGCCACGACGTCGCCTTTCATCGGCAGGCTGCGCTCGTAGTTGTGGTCGTGGCCGGTCAGCACCAGGTCCACGCCCTGTGCTTCGAACAGCAGGCCRTAGTCCCGGCGCATCGTCAACTGCGAACCATGCTCGCCGCTGGACCATGGCGGGTGGTGAAAGAACACGACCTTCCACGGTTGAGTGGACGCAGACAGGTCGTCTTCCAGCCAGGCAAGCTGGTGGTTGCGATCACACGGGCCGATCAAGCCGATCGCGCAACTCGAATCAAGCGAGACGAAATGCACCGCCCCCCAGTCGAACGAGTAGTAGAACTCGGTGCGCTCAGGGTTGTTGGCCGGCAGGTAGAAGTTGTCGAGATAGGGCTGCGCGCCCGGCGATTCGTACTCGTGGTTGCCGGGCGCGGTGAACAACGGCGTCTCACGCAGCAACGCGGCCATCGGCGTGAACATGTTGCTCTGGAACTCCGCGTCGGTGCCTGACGAATAGACGTTGTCGCCCAGTGTCAGCAACAGCTCGCCATGGCGCGTCGTGCGACCCAGCAGCGCCAGCACCCTGGCCTGGTCCGACCCGCCGGTGCCGAAATCGCCCATCGCGGTGAAATGCGTCGCCTTGTTGGTCTGCTCAGCGGTGCGGAACTGGCGCACCCCGGTCACCGAGCCGCAGGCTTCGACGATGTAGCTGTAGGTGGCACCTGGCTTCAAGCTGCCCAACGCGATGGCATGGAAGCGGTCGCTGCGGCTGGCGTTCGCGACGCGCGAGGTGTCATGCCCCTCGCCATAACGGATCAACGGGGTGCAGCTGGCGTTGGTGCGAAAGGCGACGATCGCGCTGGCGGTGCCCACGCTCTGCAGATAGGGCTGGCGAGGCAGTGGTGGGCCGCTGTCGGGAGCTGGCGCCTTGGCCGCGGGCGCGCAAACGCGGGCCTCGGTCACCGAGGCCCAGTCGTTGACGTTGTTGCCGTTGACCGTCAAGCGCAGGTAGCGCGCGGACCGTGCCGCGCTCAATGCATAGGTCTGCAGCGCCGTGTTCTGAGCGCTGTCGCCGGCGTAACCCTTGGCGAAATGAATACCGTCCTTCGAAGTCGACAGCTCGAAGTGGTACTGCCGCGCGTCGCCCAGGTACCAGGCGACGCTGGCGGCCGCGACCTTCTGCAGCCGACCCAGGTCGAGTTGCAGCCAGGCCCCTTTGCCGGGGCCGCTCCAGCGGGTGTCGAAGCGGCCGTCCTGCGTCTGGGCCGCGACGTTGCCGCTGCCGTCGTCACTGCTGGCGGTGGCGTCGGCCGKGGTGTAAGCAGCGCAGTCCAGCTCGGCCGCATGTTGCAGCGTCGGCCAGACGAAGAAAGCAGCCAGCAACAGTCGGCATGCGAAGGCATGGTTCATGGCGGTGATTCGAAGGTGAAAGGCGGGGCCGGMACGTTCGCACCGGCCCCAGGACCCAACGACGGTCCTACAGCAATGGTTGAAGTGCGCTCAGCGCTCGTCGGCCACCGGCAGCAGCCCGTCGACGCTGCGGCTCATCGTCCACTTGTCGTGGTAGACGATGCCGACCGGCTCGATGACTTCGTCGCGGTACAGGCCGACCTTCAGGTAGTTCAGCTGGCCTGGGTATTGCGTCGCGATGTAGCGCTTGGGCATCACCAGCTTGCCGTCCAGGTACAGCTCGACGAAGCCGACAGTTGGGTCGGACGACCACTTGACGTGGAACAGGAAGTCGCGCCACTGGCTGCGCACCAGCGGCGCCTGCCAGACCTGCACGCCGGGGCTGCCGCCGATGTTCAGCCGCATCTCTTCACCGTAGACGTAGAACTCGACCGGCGGTGAGCCGCCGAAGTCGTCCGCCTGGTGCCACTGCGTGAACAGCTGCCAGTGCCGCTCGCTCGGGAAGCTCGCGTCGAACATCGTGCTCCATTTGTAGAAGTACTCCGAGCCCGATGCTTCGTTCGTCATCTGCACCAGTTCGTTGCGGTTGCCGCTGGAGTCGATCGGGTCGTCACCTTGGTAGACGGTGGTCTTCATTGCATAGCGGCCTTGCGTGACCGGCGAGGTCACCACCAGCAGCCGGTTCGGATCGACCATCTGAGCGTGGCTCCACTGCTTGATGTCACCGGTCTCGAAGTTGCCGCGCCACACCACCTCGCGCGCGGTGGTCTTGGCAGCGCACACGCGTGCTTCGGCGATGCTGGCCCAGTCGTTCAGGTTGTTGCCGTTGACGGTGATGCGCACGCGCCGCGCCTTGCGCGGATCGAAGCGGTAGGTCTCGGCATCCACCGTGGTGCCGCTGCTCTTGCCGCTGTAGACGGCGTTGTAGTGCACGCCGTCGTTGGAGGTCGACACGACGAAGTCGTTGCGTCGCAGGTTGCCCTGGTGCCATGCGACCGAGACGCCGCCGACCTTGGCGACCGTGCCGAGGTCATAGTCGATCCACGAGCCTTTGCCAAGGTTGCTCCAGCGCGTGTCGAGGCGGCCGTCGAGCGTGTTCTCGGGCAGGTCGCCATCGTTGCCGTTGGCGATCACCGACGACACCGCCAGCGGCGTGCAATGCGGGGTCGGGATGTCGAGCGCGTTCGATTGCGCGGCCGAAGCGCGCTCTTCTGCCGGCGTGGCCATGGCCGGGTTGCCCATCGCCGCGGCAATGGCAGCCGACAGCACGATCCAACTCATCTTCTTCATGGGGTTTCCTTGTGCTCCGAAAGTTTGGTGACGCCCGCAGCCTTATGAGCCGCCGGCGCCCAAGCTGTATCGCCTGGTATCGCACCGCATCCGTTGGCAACAGCCGATCGGGCGCGGCACGGCCTCGGCGCGAAATGGCCGACGCGGTGACGATTGTTCGGATCGCGGCATGACGGCGCATGGGCTGCACGGCCCATGCGATGGCCCATTCAAGAACCCTTCAGCCACCCTGCCTGTTAGGGCCAGATCATCAACAGTTGTCAACGCAGGCCGAACTTTCGGCCAGAGCGCTGGTCACATGGTCGCTGCGTCCGGTAGCGTGCTGTGGGCACTTCACCGATGCGCGGCCCCACTTGGCCTGCCCGTTCTGAAGGGAAAGAGATGATCTTTGTGAAAACCCATGTGCCACCGCTGGCTCGCGTGCTGCCAAGCTTGGCGCTGATCGGCACACTCGCCTTGGCCACCTCGCCGGCCCAGGCCGACGAAGCCACGATCCGCAAGACCCTCGCCGATCGCATGCCCAAGCTGCCGAAGATCGACGAGGTCAGCAAGACCCCGATCCCGGGTGTCTACGAGCTGCGTCTGGGCACCGACATCCTGTATTCCGACGAGACCGGTGCCTATGTGTTCGAAGGTGCACTGCTGGACACGCAAACCCAGACCGACCTGACCCGGGCCCGCATCGACAAGCTGACGATGATCGACGTCGCCTCGCTGCCGCTGAAGGACGCGATGGTCTTCAAGCAAGGCACCGGCGAGCGCAAGCTGGTGGTCTTCGCCGATCCGAACTGCGGCTACTGCAAGCGCGTCGAGCGCGACCTGCTGGGTCTGAAGGACGTGACGATCTACACCTACGTGATCCCGATCCTCGGTGCAGATTCGAACGTCAAGTCGCGCGACATCGTGTGCTCGAAAGACAGCGCCAAGGCCTGGCGGGCCTGGATGATCGACGGCGTCACACCGGCCAAGCAGAACGACAAGTGCGACCCCGCGGTGCTGGCGCGCAACCTCGATTTGAGCCGCAAGTACAAGATCCACTCCACCCCGGCAGTGGTGTTCGAAGACGGCACCCGCTCACCCGGTGCGATGCCGATCGAGCGCATCGAAGAACGCATGAAGGAGGCAGCCAAGAAGGCGTGATTCGGGCTCGCCCCGCTCACGCCTGAATACACACAAGTGCCGCAGGGACCATGCGGCCGTCCAGGAAGACTTGGACAATGACCCGGTCCTGTTCGCCGAGCCTCAGTCGCTCAAAGCCGTTGCCGCCGCCGGCTGTTCTTGTTGCCTTGCACGCCCGGCG
>NZ_JBFUGE010000447.1:0-4959 GCF_056403075.1 Ideonella sp. P3_A4
CGGTTGGTCCGTCGCAGGCGTGCCCTCCTAGAGTCGGCTCCGTGGCCATGTCGGCCCAGGGAGACGCTCATGAAGAGTGCCATCGTGTTCACGTCGCTCGCGCTGGCCTGCACCCTGGCGCAAGCCGCGGGCGGCAAGACATGGAAGTACGAGCTGCTGCATTCCTTCAACCCCGCCGTGGATGGGTCCGCTCCCACTGCTGGGCTGACTGAGGCGGACGGCGCCTTCTGGGGAACCACGTCCTTCGGCGGCCCCGGGGAGGGCGCGAGAGGCAACGTCTTCAAGTTCGTGCCCGGCAGCAAGCCGGTGGTGATGCACACCTTCCGCGGGCGCGATGGCGCGAGCCCGAAATCCGAGCTGCTGGCCGTCGGCCGCAACCTGTATGGCACCTTGGAGGGCGGCCTCGTGAGCGACCAGGGCGGGGTGTATCGCATTTCCACCCTGGGGGCGTTCAAGGTGATGAACGCCTTCAGCACCGCAGAGGGCACGAAGCCCACCGCGCCGCTGATGCAGGCGACCGACGGCAACTTCTACGGCACCACCAAGTGGGACGGCCCGGGCGGCCACGGCAGCGTGTTCCGGATGACACCGGCCGGCGTGGTCACCGTGATTCACTCCACCTTCGAGAGTGGCTTCGTCTCCGACAAGGGGCCGCTCGTGCAGCACACCAACGGGTTTCTCTACGGCACCACCGATGGTGAAGGCGTGCACGCCGCCGGCTCGGTGTTCAGGGTGAGCATGAGCGGCATCTACCAGCTCGTGCACTCGTTCCTCCCGCCCTGGGATGGCATTGGCGGCGACCCGCAGGGCTGCCAGCCGAGCGCTGGCTTGACGCTCCTGGCCAATGGAAACCTGGCGGGCGTGGCCACCAACTGCGGCGGGGGCGTCGGGTACGGCACGGTGTACCGGGTGGGGCCGTTCGGCCCGGTCAGCCTGCTGCACGCGATGGTCGATGGCGTGGACGGCATCGTGCCGGTTGGCGAGCTCCTGCAGCGCAGCGATGGTGTTCTCTGGGGCACGGCCGTGCGCTGGACGAGGTTCCCCGAGCTCGGCGGCTGCGGCAGCGTCTTCGCCCTGAAAGAGGATGGTGGCCAGTTCGGCGTGCACCACGTCTTCCACCCCACCGACGACGAAGACGATATCGACGGCTGCCAGCCGCGCGGCCGGCTGCTCAGCGCCAAGGACGGCGCCATCTACGGCACCACGACCGCCGGCGGTGCCTACAACGGCGGCACGATCTTCCGCCTTCGCCGTGTGAGCGGCCTTTCCGATCGTTGAACAGAACACCTTCAGGAGCCCCTCATGAAGCGCACCATCGCCTTGATCGCATTCGCCGTGTCCTGCGCCCTGGCCCAGGCGTCGGGCGGCACGCGTTGGGAGTTCGAGCACCTGTATTCCTTCAACCCCGCCAGGGGAGATGGCTCCACCCCGCTGGCGGGTTTGGTCGAAGCGGGCGGCGCCTTCTGGGGAACCACCAGCGTCGGTGGCTCCGGGCGGGGCGCGAGCGGCACTGTCTTCAAGTTCGTGCCTGGCACCTCGCCGGTGGTGATGCACACCTTCCGCGGTGGCGATGGCGCGACGCCGCAGGGCGAGCTGCTGGCCGTCGGCCGCACCCTCTATGGCACCGTGCAAAGCGGCATGCTGAACAACTACGGCGGCATCTACCGCATCTCCACCTTGGGCACCTTCAAGGTGATGCACAAGTTCGTCGAGGAAGAGGGCACGAACCCCAGCGCGGGCCTGGTGCGGCACTCGAACGGCAATTTCTACGGCACCGCGGTGGGCGGCGGCGTCAACTACGGCGGCCTGGGCACGGTGTTCCAGATGACGCCCGCCGGCGTGGTCACCGTGCTGTTCTCCGATTTCGAGGGTTGGTATGCCGGCCCCAAGGGCCCGCTCGCGCAACACGTCGATGGGTCTCTTTACGGCACCACCTCCACCCAAGGCCCGCATGGCGGTGGCTCCGTGTACAGGATCACCACGGCCGGCACCTACGAGCTCAAGCATTCGTTCAAGAACCCTGAGGACGGGGACCTGCTGGGGTGTCAGCCGCTCGCTGGTCTCACACCCATTGCCGGCGGCAACCTGGCTGGCGTGGCGCCGTCATGCGGTGACGATATCGGGGGCACCGTGTTCAAGGTTTCGGTCGGCGGCGTCGTCAGCCTCGCGCATGACATGGTCCTCGGTGTGGATGGCATCTACCCCGAGGGCGGGCTCGCGCTGAGGGAGGGCTTTCTCTGGGGCACGACGAGGTTCTGGGACGTCCAGGTCCTCTTTTACAAAGGCTGCGGCACTGTCTTCGCGATGTCGAAGACCAACAAGCTCGGCGTGCACCATGCCTTCGCCGAAGACGGCTCAGAAGGCTGCGAGCCGCGCGGCGCGCTGTTGAGCGCCAAGGATGGTGCGATCTACGGCACCACGAGCCGCGGCGGCACCTTCGACGCCGGCACGATCTTCCGCCTTCGCCGGGTGAGCATTCCACCCGGGCCGTGACCAGGTTCGATGTATCGCTCGCCGCGCCTCGGAGCATCGGCCGCGCGCCCGAGCGTGGCCACTGATGCTTCACCTATGATCRCCGACGCGACAAACGGGGTCACCCAGGAGCTTGAGGCGCTGAAGCCGGTGGGGCCTGTGTGACCAGTGCCTGGGCCAATGGGAAGACGAAGAATCGTGAAGCTATTTGGATGGACTGCGGTCGTGATCGCACTGGCCACATCGGTGCCGTTCGCGAGTGYCCAGTCGGACCCTGAAGCGGTGGCCTACGCGCACAAGTTGGGGTCCCAGGAAGTCTGGAAGAACGCCAAAGCGGGGAAGGTGCAGCGTTTGCTCGTCGAGTTGAATGTGGGCTTTCTGACGACAGTGATCGCAAGAGAGCGGGTCGCGATTTCTGATGAGACCGATCGACGAAGGTCTGCTGCCGGCGGCTCCAAGGAAAGCATCGATGCCATCGATGCCGACGCGAAGGTCCGCGACGCGGCCGCCGTGGCCAAGCTGAAGAAGCAGCTGCGCGCAGTCAAGGACGCCGCATTTCCCGATGGCCAACTCGCGGGTGCCCGGGTTGTCTACGATTTTTCCGTTCTCCCGATCGTGATCGTAGAAGTGCCAGACCTGAAGGCCTTGGTGGCCGTACTCAGCGTGTCGACCGTTAGCTTGGTCAACATCGACGGGCCGGTCTATCCTGCTGCAGCAAATTGACCGGGTCGCCGGCAGCCGATGAGGGCAGCGCAGTCAGCACTTGGCCGCCTGCGCCGCCCACGTGGGCTCAGCTATCGCCTCAGTTCGGCGGCAGCTGATCCTTGTCCCCTGGCTGCGCCAGGCTGCCGTCCCTGCGGAAGCGAACCGGTGCCGCTTCAGCCGCCTTCAGCGCGGCCGCCTTGGTTTGTTCCCAGGCGTCATCCTGGGTGCCTTCGCCGGCGATGTTGAGCTGCGAACACGTGCCGAGCTTGGCAATGCGGGTGTTGCCCTTGGCGACCCAGTTGCCATAGGCACCGTCCTCGACCCATTCATTCCAGTGGCCGAAGCCTTCGTCCTTGGTCGTGACCAATTCCCACTGGATGGCGTCCTTGCCGCGACCCGTCCAGAAGTCGCCGATCATGAAGATCTGGTCACCCTCTTGGCGCCAGAGCCCGATCCAGCGGTTGTAGGTGGTCGAGTACCACAGCCCCGTCGTGTTGCTGCCCTGCACCGGCCCCTGGACGAAGCAGATGTTCTGCGTCGCCCATTGGGTGTGGGTGCTCGCCGTGTCGTCGTAGAAGGTGATCGAGTACAAGGTCCCGGGCGCCGCAACCTGGTCGACGGCTGGGAAGTGTTGCGGTGTCGCCTGTGCCACCCCGATGGTCGCGCCGGCGACGGCCAGCCAGCTGAGGAGTTGCTTCACAGCGTTGGATTGGAAATTGGCGTTCATGCTCGTGTCCCGTTGAAGGTCTTGAAGGCGCCATGGCAGGCRCGCTGTCCCCAGAGAAGTGACACGCCGAACCGGTTGGGGAAAGGTCCTCAGTGGCGACTGCCGTCACTCCCTGTCTTGAAGGACGGAGTGGCGACGGAAAAACCGGACATCGGTCCCTAGATCGTGTGGTCTCCTAGGGGTGTTCGTCGCGCTCACCGTACGAGACGCCGGTGCGCTTAGCGGCGCGCAACCGCGGCGCAGTGGGACTTGTTCGAGCGCCACGTCACCGGCGGCAAGCGTGGCAGCTCAGGCCTGGCACCTGTTCCGCGCGGCTGCTCGCGCAGGCGCAGGGAGGCCACATAGCGATGAGCAGCCAGCGACGAGACCCGAGAGGCACCTCCGTGGCGGAGCGGCTGCCTCGGCTGGCGCCGCCCTCGAAGACGCTGTGATCGCCATGCTGACCCGGACAACGTGCCCCCTAGAATTCACTGTTCATCTGGAGGGAACCCATTGAAAACCAAACTCATTCGAGCCGCCGCGTTGACGCTGGCGGCGTATGGCGCTGCCGCCAGCCAAGCTGCGCCGACCTATGGCTGCAAGGTGCTGGACCAAAACGACGCAAGCTACGACTTCACCTCGTCCCGCGCGATCAGCAACAAGGGCCACATCGTCGGCTCAGTGGGCACGACGGAGGGCCGGTTCGGCGCTTTGTGGCGCGGCAAGCAGGTGCAGCTGCTGACGGCGATGGAGGCGGCCTCCGACGTCAATGACTTCGGGCAGGTCGTCGGCTACAGCAGTGGGACCCTTCCGGTGATGTGGCAGGAAGGCTCCGCCACCGTACTGCCGGCGCTGCCGTCAAGCACCGATGGGCGGGCGATACCGCAGGGGATCAATAACAAGGGCCACATCGTTGGCGTCAGCTCGAACGGCACCAATCCTTGGCTCGGCGTGGTGTGGGTGGATGGCCAGATCAAGGCACTACCCTTCACGGCGAAGTACAGGTCGTCCAGTGCCGGTGCCATCAACAACTTCGGCGACATCATCGGCAGCGTCGAAAGCGCGACGGATAAGGG
>NZ_JBFUGE010000448.1:0-4948 GCF_056403075.1 Ideonella sp. P3_A4
GGCCTTGTTCGAGCCGTCTACCGGGGGCACGTGGGTGGTTGAAGTTCTGGCCAACGACGCGTCAGAAGTCGATGCTGTCTGCAAGGCGCTCGATGCTGCGGGCGCCGCAGCAGAAGACTGGACATCGAATGTGCGCACGCTGTGCAGGCAGTGCAGCGAGGGAACGCCGCACGAAGACCACGACCATGATCTTGTCGACGCGGCAGATGGTCGCTACCGGCTGGGTGTTGCGCCAACCGACCCGGCAGAGGCCGAACGGGTGCTGCGGGCCTGGGATGCCGGGCGCGGCCGGTTGCTGAGCTTCGAGTGCGTTTTGCCTGCGCCAGTGCAGCACTGAGCCTCTCGGGTGCGGATCAAACGATCGAGACGCCGGTGAGTTCGGCAAGCCTGGCAATGAGCTGATCCTGGAACACCGGGTCAGTCACTTCGCCGGCTGGAACCTGCCGCTTCTTGTGGCGCCAATACCCGCCGCTGATTTTGGCGGCGGGCTCTTCGCTCACAGCCAACCAAGCCTGCGTCTGGTGACCCATTTCCAGATCGTCAGTCGCGTTGGCGCCTCCCATCCGGGTCGGCACCCAGCCCGGATCGACTGCATTGCTGAGGACCTCCGGCCAATGGCGCGCAAGTGCCGACGCGAGCGCAGCGACATGCAGCTTGCTTTCGGAGTAGGCCTTGCTTGCCTGCCAAGGGCGCTCGGTCCAGTCGATATCGCGCAGCGAGCCTTCTCCATCGCTGTGCATTTCGCTGCTGAGGTACAGCAAACGATTCGGTCGCGCTATCAATGCGGTCAGTAGGTACGGCGCAAGTGTGTTCACAGCCAGCACCTTGGCATGCCCCTCAGGCGTATTTCCCCGTTCAGGTTCCAAGTAGATGCCAGCGTTGAGGATGACAACGTCCATCCGGCCGATGGCGTTCACCTGGTCGGCCACCGCGCGGGTTTCGATTGCGCTTGCGAGGTCGCCATACACGACTGCAGAGACACCGGGCAAATGGGAGCGAAGTGCACGGGCGCGCTCTTCGGATCGCGCATGCAAGACGACCTCGTGCCCGCCCGCCATGAGGGCCTGCGCCGCGGCGCGACCCAGGCCCTCGGTCGATCCGGTGATGAATATGCGGCTCATGAGACTTCCTCTTGGTGATTCCGCCAAGGCCATTTTTCAACGCGGATTCATTGTCTTGCCGGAAGGTGCGGTTGGGCTGGCATGACACCGCTTGATCAGGAGGGCCAGACGAACAGGCACCGCTAGCAGGTCCTCGTTGAGGGCTTGGTCGCCGATCTTCCCTGAGCCCCAGATAGTGGTCGGCGTCACGAAATCGAAGAGGGAATTTCGTGCCGCAGCCTACAGGGTATGGGAAGTCTTCTGCAGTGCTTCTGTACATTGGCTGCGTCGTCCTATCTAGACAATGCCGCCGCGTCGAAGAATTTCGACAAACGTCTTCATTTGCTCACTGGTGTCGACCAGACCCTCTCGTTTTTGATGGTAGTTCTGCTGAATTTCTCCGTTTTCTCGAAACATCCTAACTTCCTCCTGAATGGCTTCTCGAATTTCGTCAGGAAGGTTTGCAAAGTTGTCCGACGAACCTTGCTTGACGAACTCAGCTTGTAGGGCCAGTGCTGCGTCACGTGAACCAAGCACTTGACGTCGCCACATATCGACCCACTTGTTGATGGCTGTTCCACAGTCGTTTGCCATGCACTGAATTTCCAAGTTCGAAACTGGATTATTGTCACCAACGTACAAGAGGCAAGCGAGTCCGGCCAAAGGGCGCGCGGCCACGGCTCGCATCCGGTAACACTGTCGCGGCATTCCGCTTCAGGCCTCGGCATGGCTACGCGGAGAGAAATTTCTCGATCAAGCGGACAGTCTCTCGCCGAGACGTTGATCAGCTCAAGGCCTACCGGAACTCGTGAGTGCTGCTGCGCATCGCCTGCGCGACTGAGGTCTGCAGGCGAAGCATGTGGCCAAGGCGTCGCGCGAGCAAATGGACTGGGCGCCACGACGTTCGCCCACGCGCGGCCAACGAGGCCATAGGTCTCATCAGCCGCGGGGGAGGCCTCGCAGCAGGGACGCAGCCGGCATGCCGCCGGGCGGCTCCCGAGTGGGGCTGTTCAGTGCACGCTGGTCGGCAGCGATACGGTCACTTCGTCGACGTCGCCGTTGGCGCGGGCATTGAAGCGCAGCAGCATTGCGCCATCTGCACTGGCCAGTCGATAGGCGCCCGCGGGCAGCAAGGGCACCGGCCCGGCGTTTTCAAGCTCGACGGTTGGGCGCTGTCGCGCGCCGCGAATAGACAACAGGCGGCCATCGGCCAGGCGGTAGTCGCCACGGATGGCAGCGAACTCCCCCTCGGGCACCTTGCCGCGGCGCTGGCCCTTGATCTGAACCTGCTGTGAGTCGGCCGCGCTGCCCGCGGAGACCTCGTCACCGGTGGCGGCCCGCACAGAAGTGGCGGAGGTGGCGATTACACCCAGCGCTCCAATGGCCACGAGAGACGTCATGAATCGATGCATGTCAGGCTCCTGTTGGTTGAGGGCCTGCACAGTTTGGCGAGCGCCACCGCCATGACCATGGCCATGCGACAGACTCAGGTGCCCGGCGGATGGACTGCGCCACTGCGCGATGAACCGTTCAACCCAAACGGTCGCGGGGGCTATGTGCGTCGGAGAGGTGAGCGGGGCGCGAGGGTCACGTCTCTCACCGCAACACTTCGCCGCGCGCCTGGCGAATCTCATGGTGATTACTTCTTCAAAATCCCCGCGCTGGCCTTCAGAAGCTGGCCGCGACGAGACTACCTTTTCGTCGCAGGCTCGTCGCCGTTCTCCGCAACTGCAGTGTTAGTCGCGTGGCAATGCGGAGCCGAGCAGGATGTCCGTGACCTCATCCGAAAACAGGCAGCGCTCGTCGCCGATAAGCACGCCTGCCGCATCCTGAGGGTCGGGCCGCGCGGCAGGCATGCCGTGGGCCATCAGTGCCTGGGCGCAACCTGGCCAGTCTCCGCCGTGGACGGGTTCATTGAGCGAAGCCCACGACAGGGTGCCGACGGCGTTGCCGTCGAAGCCGTGTCGCGTCTTCCAGTCCGCCCCGTGTTCGAGCAGGAACCGGGTCAGCATCGCATCGCCGCGGAAGATGGCCATGTTCAGGGCGGTCGCGTCCCAGTCTCCGCCGCGAACGTCGATGGGCCAGCCCAGTTCGACCATTAGCTTCACCGCGTCGCGGCAGCCCTCGGCCGCAAGCTCCGGAAGCAACCGGCGCTGGGTGTCGTGGAGCGTTCCGACGAGGCCTGGGTGCCGCGCCTCACACTCGCGGGCCGCAGCCTCATCGCCGCGAGCGCAGGCGGCCATGAATGCCTCGTCCGCCGGCAGCGGCTTGTGGCCATCGCCGGCCGCCTGCAGCAGCTGGGCGACTTCGGTCAACCCGAAGCGCAGGGCCACGATATGCGCGGGCGTGCCGTCCGGCGTGGCCATGTTCGGGTTGGCGCCGGCAGCCAGCAAGGCTGCGATGTGCGCTGGCGAGCACCGGCGCCGGATGGCCCACATCAAAGGCGAACCCCAGTCCGACGTCGGCGCACCCAACGGCCGTTCGTTGGCATCGCCGCCGTGCACCAGCAGCAACTGCAAGGCCTCGACGTCGTCGAGGTCCAGCACGCGGTACATCGCGTTCGTACCAGCCACGCGTGCACCTGCCTCCAGCAGCAGCCGGGTGCAGGCCGGCCGGTCCAGCGAGTGGTAGAGCGACTCGCCGTCGTTGGGGTCGGCTCCGGCGTCGAGCAGCAACTTCGTCAGTTCGGGGTCGAGGTTCTGCCCGGCAGCGCCGTACAGCGCCGAGAGCCGGTGCTCCTCTGAAGGCGCGGCCACTGACGCTGGCGGCCAGCGGCTGCCGATAGATTGATTGGGCGAGGCGCCCGCCCCGATCAGCAACTTCGCGCAGGCGTGCAGCCGCTCACGAAAGGCCGGCAGCTTCATGAGACCGGAATGCGTGACGGCCACGAGCGGCGGCAGCTGCAGCGGGCCGCCCGCGCGATGAACCCACTCAGGGTCCCGCGCCGTGGCCTGGCGCAGCACAGTTTCGTCGCCGGTCGCGCAGGCCAGGTAGGGGTCGTCGCCCAGCAGGGCAGGGTTGTCTTCGAGCAGGTGCAAGGCCACCGCCGGCCTTGCGCCGTTCATGCCGCCGGCGATGTCCCCCGCGTACACATGGCACAGCCAATGGAGGACCGCCCGGGCCGGGTCATCGGCCTGAGCGCGGCGAGCGAGCACAACGCCTTGCAGGTCGGCCCACGACGCGAAACCATACTCGCGCGCAATGCACGATTGGGCATCGTGCAGCCGCAGGCCCAGGCCCGCAATGGCGGCGTCGCGCAGGCCCGCGGCCGCCGGCAGGGATTCGCGGAACCGGCGCAGGGCCGTGGGGTCGTCGTTGCGGCAAAGAGCCAGCAGCTCCTTGGCCTGCTTCTTCAGGTGGCCGATGTCGGCCCGGGCGGGCAAGCGCTTCATGAAAACCTCCGTGCATCAGACGCCGATGTCCCGCAAATTCGGCTGCACAAAAGGCTGTAGAGAGAGCACATGAAGGCAAGTGGGTTCAACCCTTCCCGCGGGACCGGGGGCGCCTTGCAGCGCGGCCGGATATTAGTCGATCCAGGACGCTCCGATCAATCGGCCGTTTCGTGGCCATGCGTGATCGCCAGTTCATCGATCAGCAAGTCGAGAAATCGCCTGACCCTGGGCTCCAACAGTCGCTTGGTGGGGTAGATCGCGACAACCTTCACCTCGCCAAAATCATGACCCGGAAGGGCCTGCCGCAACCGCCCTGAGACCAGGTCTTGCTGGATGAGGAATGCCGGCAGAAATGCCAGACCGAGACCTGCGATCGCAGCCTGCCGAATGGCTTCACCACTGTCCAGCCTCAAGCGGCTGCGCCCCTCGGCTTTGACCCATTCGCCACCCTCGTCC
>NZ_JBFUGE010000449.1:0-4939 GCF_056403075.1 Ideonella sp. P3_A4
CCGCTACGTGGTCGATGCCGGCCTGGCGCGCGTCAAGCGCTACAGCTATCGCAACAAGGTCGAGCAGCTGCAGGTCGAACCGGTCAGCCAGGCCGCGGCGAACCAGCGCGCCGGTCGCTGCGGCCGTGTCGCCAACGGCATTTGCATTCGCCTGTACGACGAGAAGGATTTCGCCAGCCGCCCGCGCTTCACCGACCCCGAGATCCTGCGTTCATCGCTGGCTGGCGTGATCTTGCGGATGAAGGCGCTGCACCTCGGCCTGGTCGAGGACTTCCCGTTCCTCGAACCCCCGCCTCGCAAGGCGATTGCCGACGGCTACGCGCTTTTGGCTGAGTTGGGCGCGGTCGATGAAGCCAACGAGCTGACACCGATCGGCAAGGAACTCGCCAAGCTGCCGCTGGACCCGCGCGTCGGCCGCATGATCCTCGAAGCGCGCGAGCGCCAGTCGCTGACCGAGGTGCTGATCATCGCCAGCGCCTTGAGCGTGCAGGACGTGCGCGACCGCCCGCTCGAGCACCAGCAGGCCGCCGACGAGAAGCACAAGAAGTTCGACGACGAGAAGTCGGAGTTCATGGGCTACCTGAAGCTGTGGAAGTGGATCGAGGAAGGCCGCGGCATCCACGGCCACGCCGGCGCGAAAGAGCAGAAGACCGACAGCCACAAGCTCAGCAACCGCCAGCAGGAACAACGCCTGCGCGAGAGCTTCGTCAACCCGCGCCGGGTGCGTGAATGGCGCGACATCCATTCGCAGTTGCAGACCGTCGTCGCCGAACACGGCTGGCGCTTGAACGGCGCGCAAGCCACCTACGAGCAGGTGCACCTGGCGATGCTCGCGGGCCTGCTCGGCAACATTGGCCTGAAGGCCGATGACGACGACTGGTACCTCGGCGCGCGCGGCATCAAGTTCTGGCGCCACCCGGGTGCGCACCTGAGCAAGAAGCCGGGCCGTTGGCTGATCGCCGCCGAGCTGGTCGACACCACACGCCTGTTCGGCCGCGGCCTCGCGGCCATCGAGCCGCAGTGGATCGCGCCGATCGCCGGTCATTTGCTGAAGACCCAGCTGCTGGAGCCCCACTGGGAGAAGAAGGCCGGTGAGGTGATCGCGCTGGAGCGCGCCACGCTCTACGGCATCGTCATCTACGCCAACCGCCGCGTGAACTTCGGCAATGTGGACCCGCGGGCCGCGCGCGAGATCTTCATCCGCGAAGGCCTGGTCAACGGCGAGTGGGAAACCCGTCTGCCGTTCCTTGCCCACAACCGCAAGATGATCGCCCAGGTCGAGGATCTGGAGCACAAGGCACGCCGGCAAGACGTGCTGGTCGATGACGAGCTGATCTACGCCTACTACGACCAGCAACTGCCGGCCGATGTGGTCAGCGGTGACAGCTTCGAGCGCTGGTACCGCGAAGAGCTGAAGAAGCAGCCCAAGCTGCTGATGCTCAGCCGCGAAGAGCTGATGCGTCACGAGGCGGCTGGCATCACGACCTCGGCCTTCCCGAAGACCATCCGCCTCGGCGGCGTCGACTGCGCGGCCACCTACCTGCACCAGCCGGGTGACCCGAAGGACGGTGTCACCGTCACCGTGCCRATCTATGCGCTGAACCAGGTCAGCGAAGAGCGCTGCGAATGGTTGGTGCCCGGCATGCTCGAAGGCAAGGTGCTGGCGCTGATCAAGAGCCTGCACCAGCGGCCCCGTTCACGCCTGGTGCCGCTGCCCGATTACGCGGCTGAGTTCTGCGAGCTGACGACCTTTGCGCAGGGGCCGCTGATGGACGCGCTGCTGAAGGCCGTTCGCGAGAAGACCCAGCTCGCGGTGCAGCGCAACGACTTCAAGCTCGAACAGTTGGCGCCGCACCTGTTCATGAATTTCCGCGTCGTCGACGAGCATGGCCGCCAGCTCGGCATGGGTCGTCAGTTGGCCACGCTGAAGGCAGAGTGGGGCGGCCAGGCACGCTCGGCCTTCCAGGCCCTGGCCGCGCTGAAACGGCCCGACGCGCCGCCACCGCCGCCCGCACCTGCGGCCACATCAGCAACGCCATCGCGCGGCGTCACCGCCGTGGTCAAGGCACCGGCGCCACCCGCGCCTGATGCGCCGGCCGCGCGTTACACAGCCTGGTCCTTTGGCGAGCTGCCCGAACTGATGGAAATCCGCCAGAAGGGCCAGACACTGATCGGCTTTCCGGCGCTGATCGACAAAGGCGCGCATGTCGAGATCGAGGTCTTCGACGAGCCCGACGTGGCCGCGGCGCAGYACCGCGCCGGCCTGCGCCGGCTGGTCGCTTTGCAGATCAAGGAGCCGCTGAAGTACCTGGAAAAGAACATCCCGGACCTGCAGAAGATGGCAGTCGCCTTCATGCCGCTGGGCAGCATGGAAGAGTTGCGCGACCAGGTCATCGCCGTGGCGTTGGACCGCGCCTTTCTGCAAGAACCGTTGCCGCAGGACGCGATGGCGTTCAACAAGCGCATCGATGAAGGCCGCGCGCGGCTGAACCTGATCGCGCAAGAGGTGGCGCGCATGGCTGGCACGGTGCTGGTCGAGTACGCCGCCGCGGTGCGCAAGCTCAAAGACAGCAAGCCGCCGAAGGAAGTGGCCGATGACATCAACGCGCAGCTGCAGCGCCTGGTGCCCAAGCGCTTCGTGGCGCAAAGCCCGTGGGCGCAGATGCAGCACTTTCCGCGCTACTTGAAGGGCATCGTGATGCGGCTGGACAAGCTGCGTGCCGACCCCGCACGCGACTCGCAACGCCTGGCCGAGCTGCGCCCGATGGAACAGCGCTACCAGCGCCGCATCGCTGATCTGAAAGGCCAGGCCGATGCGCGGATGGAAGAGTTCCGCTGGCTGCTGGAAGAGCTGCGCATCAGCCTGTTTGCGCAGGAGCTGCGAACGCCGCAGCCGGTGTCGGCGAAGCGGCTTGAAAAGGTGTGGACTCAACTGACAAGTTGAGGCTGCGCCTTTCGGCGCAGACTGACATCTGCCCATAGGGCATGTCATGTCGAAGCCAAAAGGTTTGGTCGGCGAAGCTGACGCCACAAAGGCAAAGGGCCCAGCGTTCCCGTTGGGCCCTTTGTCGTTTCGTCAGGCTGCAGCAGCCTGCGCGCTCACTGCATGTGCGCGATGAAGAAGTTCGCCATGCCCGACCAGGCGGTGTCGCCCGACACGCTCGGTGCGGCCTGGCACTGGTTGGTGCCTTCCGTTTGGTATCGGCGGCACAACTGGTAGCCGAAGTCCGGGTAGTGCACGTCGACCTGGCTGGCCGGCACCTGCACCATGTTGAACGGGCGGTCATAGGCGGCATAGATCGGGGGCGCCGACGGGGTGACCGATTGCAGCGACGAGCCAGCGTCCGGCACCGCGGTGCATTGGGTCAGGAACGCGGCACGATCGCTTTCGATCACGAACGTGTTGGCCATCTCATTGCAGTTGAAGGTGGTCTGGGCCTGGTAGGTCCAGATGGCGCGCACCGTGGTGCCCGGCAGCTTGCCAGTCAGGGCCGTGAGGATGCCCAGGCCGCCGCCGCGCGACTGGCCGCTGATGAACGAGTTGGTGGGGTCCGCATTCAGCGCCACCGCATGGTTGTTGACGAAGGTGTTGATGGCCTTCTGGATGTCGAAGCGCGGCGTGGGGCTGCCGGCCACGTAGTTCACGACCGGGTGGCGGAACTCGTAGGAGATGACGATGAAGCCCTGGTCCGTCAGCGGCTTGACGACGCGGCTGTACAGCGAGCCGGCGGTGATGTCCTTGGCGATGTAGTTGCCGGTGCCGTTCGGGTGACCGTAGTAGGCGATCGGGCGCGGGCCGCTGAAGCCTTGCGGCGGCATCCAGATGTCCATCGCTTGCTTGGCCAGCTTGCGGGTCGTCGGCTCGATCCAGGTCGTCGAACCGTAGGGCACATTGCGGTAGCAGTTGCAGCTGGCGTTGTAGCCGGGGGGCACGGTGCTTTCGGCTTGAAACTGCGCTTGCGAAGGGATAGGCGCAAAACCCGCGGCGAACACTGCGGCGGTGGCCCACAACGACTTCGAGATGAGAGGCATGAGTCTTCCTTGGCGTCAGCGCCGGGCCCGACGGGCCTGAAGCGCTAGATCACGCCCCACTCAGCTCAAAACACCAGAAGAAGCGAGTCAGGCGACAGCCACCTCATCGACGCGGAGTCGATGCGGATAAGGAAGCGAAAAGCCGGAGATGGCCGTGATTCGGCGGCCGTCTTGCAAGATGGTTACAACTGCCGAACGCTCACTGCTGCAGAAGTGCGACGAACTCTTCCGAGTCGAAACCGTTGGCCATCAGTTGCCCGCGCACGAGCAGAGTCGGCACACCGTAGCTGCCGGTGGCGCGCAGACCAGCTTCACAGCTGGTGTCTTTCTCGACATTGCATTCGGTGAACGCAAAGCCGTTCTGGCGCAGCCAGCTCTTGGCCTGTGCGCAGTAGGTGCAATGGGTGGTCGTGTACATCACGACTTCTTCGGCTTGCACGCCAGCGGCCAAGGTGGACATGTCGCTGTGGCCGGTGCTGCCATGGCGCTCGGTCGACATGCGGTAGCCGGCCCATGCGCCATAGGCCAGCACCAGTACCGCAATCCACTTGCCCCATGCGACGCGCCGCTCGGGTACGGCCCGGTAGATCACAGGCTGCGTCACAGGGCGGCGTGCAGCGTCAGCGGCCGCGGCGGCTTTCACGTAGGCCACGCCACATGCAGGGCATTGCCAATCGGGCGCGGTGGTGTCCACCGGGCGAACGTGCTGGCATTTGGGGCAGATGGTGGGCATGGCGTGAATCGTGTCGGTGTATCGGGCTGGCTGCGCGAGCAGCCGGCGGATTCTCCCGGCGCCATGGGCCTGATCAGGGCTGGCCTCGGCTCAATCCCGCCCGGGCGCGCAGTTCGTCACAGCCGAATTCACATCTGCTTGAACAAATGCGCGTAGCTCTCGGCCACCAGCAGC
>NZ_JBFUGE010000450.1:0-4926 GCF_056403075.1 Ideonella sp. P3_A4
GTGCAGCTGCTGGCCGGCGGCGGTGAGTGCGAAGCCGCCACGGCCACGCTGCGCCAGGCGTGTGCCGACGCGGGTCTCCAGCTCCTTGAACTGCCGGCTGACGGTGGACAGATCTGCCTGCAGCTCGGCGGTCGCGGCCGAGAAGCCGCCGGCCGCGACGACCACGCAGAACAGGCGCAGCTGGCGCAGCTCGGCTTCGTCGACCGGTGCCAGCGCGCGCGCCGCGTCGCCGGCGAACAAGGCTGCGGGGTCGACAAGTGAACTTGCGCGGCGCGTCATGGGTGGTGGGCCGGTCCCGGGCTAGGCTTCGGGCTTCGGCTTGTGCAGGGCTGGCGGGCATGTTGCCAGAGCCACCGCGGCGCGGCCGACCGGAACACCTGTGCCATGACCCAGTTCGCCTTCATGTCTGCCTCGACCTTTCTCAAGGTGCCGTCAGCGCATGGCGGCGCGCCGCGCCCCTTCGGCCTGGCCGGCCTGGCCTGGGATGGCTCGACCACCAACCGGCCCGGCGCACGCTTCGGCCCGCGGGCGATCCGCGAGGCCAGCCACATGCTGTGCGACGCGATCCATCCGCTGTTCGACGTCAGCCCCAGCGAGGCACTGGACGACCTGGGCGACCTGCCCCTGCCGAACACCGGCATCGACGGCATGCGCGCCGCCTTCGCGCAGCAGCTGCCGGCGCTGCTGGCGCGCCAGCACATGGTCTGGCTGGGCGGCGACCACTCGGTCACCTTGCCGATCCTGCGTGCGCAGCGCGAGCGCCTGGGCCAGCCTTTGGCGGTGATCCATTTCGATGCGCATTGCGACACCTGGACCGACCACTTCGGCGAACCCAGCGGCCACGGCACCTGGGTCTACGAGGCCTTCCAGGAAGGGCTGGTGGTGCCCGAATGCTTCACGCAGATCGGCATCCGCTCGGCCGGCGAGCGTGAGGCACGCGACTACGTGCGCGACCAGGGCGGCCAGATCTTCACCGCGCGGGATCTGCGTGGCCGCGAGAACAGCACGCAACTGGCCGAGGTCACCGGCGCCATCCGCCAGCGCCTGGCCGCCCATGGCCACCCGCCGCTGTACCTGAGCCTGGACATCGACTGCCTGGACCCGGCCTTCGCCCCCGGCACCGGTACGCCCGAGCCCGGCGGCCTGACGACCAACCAGGTGCTGACCTTGCTCGAAGACCTGGCCGACCTCGATTTCGTCGGCATGGACTGCGTAGAGGTGGCGCCGCCGTACGACCACGCGGAGCTGACCTCGTATGCCGCCGCCGCCTTCGTCTGGACCTACCTGGCGGGGCGCACAAGGCGTGGCCAGCAGCCATCCCACGATCGTTGGAAGTAGCCGCCTTTTCAGCCCGATTCAGGCCCTGTTGCAGCGGCCGCCGAAGGCGTATCCTCAGTTTGGGCGAGCGTCCCACGGGAGGTTGGCATGCGTCAGTTCATTCGGCACCCCATCGACGTTCCGATCGAGATCGGTATCGGAAACGAAGGCCCCGCGTCGGGCTACCACACGCATGACATCAGCCTCGGTGGCCTGGCGTTTCGCTCGGGCTGCGCGGTGACGCCGGGTGTGATGGTCGACATCAGCATTGGCTACGTCCAACCGCCGTTCCAGGCCCACGCCCGGGTGGCGTGGTGCAAGCCGCACCCCTTGAGCGGCTACGAACTCGGCGTGACCTTCCTTGATGACGACGACGCCTTCCGCGCCCGCATGGTCGAGCAGCTGTGCCACATCGAAGACTATCGCCGCGCGGTGCATCGCACCGAGGGCCGGGTGCTGGACGTGGACGAAGCGGCGGCCGAGTGGATCGAGAAGTACGCGGCGCACTTTCCCGAGATCGGCGCGAGCAGCCGGATTCACCACTGACGGCGCGAGCGCGCGTCGCCGGGCCGAGCAGGCCACGCCGTCGCCGACATCGGCGCCACCCGCAACCCCTAGGAGCGCCAGGGCATAGGGTGTCGCTTCCGTTCGAAGAACCTGATAATGAGAGGCGTGTAAACGTTTACACGCGCACTTCCTCGTGCAACAGGGGATTCAGGCTCTTGTCAGGCAATGAGCAATACCGTGCATCTGGTGGAGCAACCGCCTCGCCACCAGCCGTCTATGCCAACGCGTTCGCTCGCGCTTGCCGCGCCAGCGACGTGCCGGGGCCGCAGCTCCGATCCGCGTGTGGCCGGCCGGCTGGTCACTGCAGTCCCAGGCTGTAGTGCCCGGCGGCGGCCAAGGGCAACGAACGCAGGTCGAGGCGGGTCGGCCCCAGCTTCAGATCGGGCTGGTTCAGGCCGTTGCCCAGGGCCCCGTGCACCGCGTGGCCAAAGCCGATCACATGGCCCCAGGCGTCAATGCCGAAACCATGGTGGCGGCCGAGCGTGAACCGACGGTATGGATCGAGCGCCGGGCGACGCCGCAACGTGTTGGCGAGCGGCGGCGCTTCGTATGGAGACAGCACCTGGCTGTTGCCCAAGCTGAAGGTTTCGCCGTCGCCGGTACGAACGATGGCCATGTCACCGCCCAGCCACAGCGCCTGCACCTCAAACAGGCCGGTGATGCGGGTCGGTGACTCCATCGCAGCCATGTTGTCAGTGCCCGGGGCCAGGCCCAGGCCGACGCCCATGAGGCCCCAGCCCCAGACCGATCCATCGTCCAGCAAGGCCAGGCAGAACGACGCACCGGCGTGCACCGACCGCACGGTGCCCAGGCCTTGCACCTGGCCGGGCAGCGGGTCGAAGCGGGGCTTGCCCCGCCCGAGCTCGCCCTGCAGGCCCATGCCCCAGGACCACAAGCCACCGTCCTGGTCGACGGCATATGCCGCCATGCCAGCCGGGTCGCAAGCCACAAACCGGATCGGCGGCAGGCCTTCAACGCAGGCCGGCGCCGAATTCATCTGCGGCCAGGACTCGGCCTCTGGCCGACCCAGGCAGGCCGGCCCGCCCCACGCCCAGACGCGGCCGCTGCAGTCGAGAGCCAAACCGTTCTCGGCGCCCAGCGCCAATTGCCGGATCGGCGGCAGGTTCCACAGCTGTCCCGGTGTCGCAAAAGGCGGCGTCGACGTCCTGCGCGCAGCGCGGCTCTCTTCACTGCCGTCGAGCAGCGACACCCGCTTGCCGATGGGCGCCGCGCGACCGAGCGATCCCCCCACATCCCAGCCCCAGGACCAGACATGCCCGTCCTGGTCCAGTGCCAACGCGGAGTTGGCATTGCAGCAGGCGGCGCTGATGGCCGGCAGGCCCGGCACCGGTCGCGGCAGCAACACGTCCGGCCCTGGGCCGCTGCCGGCCTGGCCCAGATGGTTGGCGCCCCACACGTGCAGTTGGCCTGCGGGCGCCGCACGTGGCGGCGCCGTGGCGAGTGCGCTCGATTCGACCGCTTCCGTCAGTGCCATCGCCTGCGCCGTCACTGCCAAGCCGTCCATTGCTTCGACCGATCCGCCCACCTCGTCATGGCCGCGTGCCGGGGCATGCGGGGCGAGGCTGAACCAGGTTGTTCAGATGGGTTGGAAGTTAGCCGCGGGCCTGGGCGCCGCCAAGTATCTGGACGATGACACTGAGTATCTTGTGGGGAGACAAGCGCACCGTGAACGACACCGCACTTGAGTCATTCGCCCTGTTGCCGACCGTGATGACCGTCGTCGAAACGGGCAACTTTGCCCGTGCGGCGCAGGCGCTCGGCGTGAACCGGGCGGCCATCAGCAAACGCATCATGCAGATCGAAGCCAGCCTCGGTGTCGCATTGTTCGAGCGCAGCTCGCGCAAGGTGGCGTTGACGCCAGCGGGCCATGTGCTGCTGCAGCGCTATCGCGATGCCAGCGCCACGCTGGCCGCGGGCATCGACGAAGCGCGCACGACGATGAGTGCCGTGAAAGGCAGGGTGGTGGTGAGCTGCGGCTCGTCGGCTGCCGTTCACGTGGTTGGGCCAGCGCTCTACAGCTTCGCCGCCGAGCACCCCGACATCCAGATCGATCTGGTGGCCGCGCAGGACGAGCCGTACAAGGTCGAAGCCGACATCGAGTTGCGAGTCACCGATACGCCGCCGCTGGACCGATCGGTTCGAATGCTGGGCACGGTCAACTGGCAGCTTTGCGCCAGCGTCGACTACCTGACGCGCTTCGGCACGCCGCAGTCTGCAGAAGACCTGACCGCCCACCGCTTCGTCGTGCCACCGGGTTACGACCGGCCCTCCGTTCTGGAGCACCGGACGACCGGACGCCGGGTCACCGTGGTGCCGCGTTGCCCGCTGACGTCCAACATCCATGAAGCCATCCTCGAGCTGGTGCAGCGCGGGTTCGGCATCGGCTTGTTGCCCAGCTACCTGCTGTTCTTTCAGCGCAGCGCGCAGCCGCTGCAGGCCGTCTTGCCCGACTGGCGACTCAGCGGCCAGCCGCCCGAGGCGCTCTATGCCATCCATGCACCGGCGAAGTTCCTGCGCGCCAGTACCCGGGCGGTGCTCGACCACATCAGCGCGCTGGCGGCTGGCATGCCGAACGCTGCGGGTGCGGTGGCGAAGACCGATCGCGCAGCTGCCTGAGAAACGCCCGCCCACCCCAAAGGCGTGTTCATCGCCGGCTCGCGCAGTCTGCGGTTGCCAAGTGGCTTGGGTGCCGTGAAAATGGACTGATGAATTTTCATGAACAGGGCGACGAAGTTCGGCAACCTCTGAGCACCGGGCTTCGTTCCTGGGGTGGCCTGGCTGCGGTGTTCGCCTCCACCTGCCTCGGCCTGGTGGCGCTGTTCATGTTCTTCCCCTTGCTGCTGTTCACGCTCAAGGGGCTGGGCTGGTCTGACGCCTGGGTGGGCTGCGTGGCAGCGACCGAGTGGCTCGGCCTGGCGCTCGGCACGCCGTTCGTGGCTGCATGGGTGCGGCGCATGGGCCTGCGGCGGGCCTTCCTCGTCAGTGGGCTGGTGCCCTTCGCCGCCTACCTGGCCATCACGC
>NZ_JBFUGE010000451.1:0-4923 GCF_056403075.1 Ideonella sp. P3_A4
AGGCACTGACGCGGGGCATGCAGTCCTCGGGCAATGTGCGCAGTGCGGCGCTGGACGCCGAAGCCAAGGGCCTGCGGGCTGAAGCCGTGTCCAACCTCAGCGGGCCGGCGGTCAGCCTGTCCGGCTTCGCCGGCCGCGTCTCGACCAGCTTCAACCTCGACATCTCGCGCCTGTCGGCCGCGGCCAACCCGCTGATCTCTGGAGTGGACGCGGCGACCGGGCTGGACATTCCGCCGCTGCCCAACACCGTCTCGACGACGCGCCAGTTCAACCTCAGCTCGGTCGGGCTGTCGACCAACTGGCCGCTCTACACCGGCGGCCGGCTCGAGGCGGTGCGTGGTGTCGCCGAGGCTCGCATTGGCGAGGCCCAGGCCGACCTGCAAGAAGCGCAAGACAAGGCCGCCTCGACCACCGCGCAACGCTACTTCCAACTGCAACTGGCGCAGCTGGCCGCTAAGGTGCGGGCCGACGCGGCAACTGGCATCGCCGAGCACCAGCGCCAGGCCGCCCGGCTGGAAAGCACGGGCCTGATTTCCACCGCCGACCGGCTGAAGGCCGATGTCGCGCTGGACGGCGCCAAGCGCGACCTGGCCAAGGCGCGCAGCGATGTCGAGATCGCTGGTGTGGCCTTGCGCCGGCAGGTCGGCGTCGAAGTCGATGTCCGCCCGACCACGCCGCTGTTCGTGCACTCAGGCTCGGTCGGCAGCCTGCAGAGCTTCATCGAGTTGGGAATGGCACACCACCCGGCGTGGCGCAAGCTGGCCAGCAAGCGCGACCAGGCCGACCAGGCGATCAAGCTGCAGGGCAGCGAGTTTTCGCCGGTGGTGTTCGGCGTTGGCAACTACAACCTGAACCGCAGCGACGACAAGCTGGTGCAGCCGAACTGGTATGTGGGCCTGTTCGTCAGCATCCCGCTGGTCGGGCATGTGGACCATGGCAAGTCGGCGCTGGCCGCCAAGCTGGACCGCCAGCGTGTCGACGAAACGGCAGAGCAGGCCAAGCGCGACATCCCGACGCTGATCGAGAACCAGTGGCGCACGATGGAAAACGCCCGCGCGCAGGTGCTGTCGATGGATTCGACCTTGAAGCTGGCGCGCGAAAGCCTGCGCCTGCAGACGGTCGCCTTTTCGCAGCAGCAAGGCACCACGCTGGACGTGACCGATGCCCGGCTGAACCTGGCCAAGAGCGAGACCGAACGCGCGCAGGCCGCCTACGACTATGTGCTGGCGCTGGCGCGCCTGCTCGAGGCCTGTGGCCAACCCGAGCGCCTGCCGGACTACGCCCGCAGCGCCGACATCACCTTCACCCTGGAATGAGTGGCCATGGCTGAACGCAAGAAAGCATCCATCGCCAAGACCCTGAGCCTCGTCGTGGTCGGCGTGGGAGTGGCAGGCTTCCTGGCCTGGGGGTTGAGCAAAGCCTTCGCGCCCCGTGTGTTGCCGCTGCAGGGGCAGATYGAATCGCAGGAGGTCAACGTCTCGTCCAAAGTGCCGGGGCGGGTAGGGCAGGTGCATGTGCGCATCGGCCAGTCGGTGAAGGCGGGTGAGCTGCTCTTCGAGCTGGACAGCCCCGAAGTCGCCGCCAAGATCACGCAGGCGAAATCGGCACAGGCGGCAGCGCAGGCGGTGTCGGCCAAGGCTCAGGCCGGCGCGCGGCCGGAAGAGGTGGAGATGGCCCGCCTGTCGTGGGAGCGCGCGCAGACGGCCGCGCGCATCTCGCGCACGACCTTCGACCGGGTCGACGCGATGTTCAAAGAGGGCGTGTTGGCGCGCCAGAAGCGCGACGAGGCTGAAGCGCAATGGCAGGCCGCCGACCAGCAAGCCAGCGCCGCCAAGGCCCAATACGAGATGGCCAAGCGCGGTGCGCGGTCTGAGGACAAGCGCGCGGCCGAGGCGCAGGCCCAGCAGGTGGGTGGCGTGGTGCAAGAGGCCGAAGTGGCGCAGGCCGAGACGAAGATCAAGGCGCCGATCGGCGGCGAAGTGGCCAAGGTGCAGATCCAGCCAGGCGAGCTGGCACCACAGGGCTTTCCGGTCGTCACGCTGGTCAACCTAGCCGACACCTGGGCGGTGTTGCAGGTGCGCGAAGACGAGATGAGCGCGTTCGCGATGGGCAGCAGCCACACCGGCCAGGTGCCCGCGCTGAAGACGGAGCTCGCCTTCAAGGTCAGCTCGATCGCGGTGCTGCCCGATTTCGCCACCTGGCGCGYGGCGCGCCCAGGTGGCACCGACCTGCGCACCTTCGAGATCCGCCTGAGGCCGGCGCAGGTGCCGCCTGGTCTTCGGCCGGGCATGAGCGTGGTCTTCGCGCCGCAGTGACCGTGGCCAGCGAACCCCGCGCGGCGCCCGGCGGCTTGGCCGCGGTGGTGGCGCGCGAGTGGCGGCGCCTGCGGGAAGACCTGTGGGATCTCGGCATGCTCAGCTGGATCCCGCTGCTGCTGTGCGGCCTGACCTGGTGGATCTTCAGCGCGGGCGTGGCGCGCGACCTGCCGATCGTCGTGATCGATCGCGACGGTTCGAGCCTGTCGCGCACGCTGATGCGAATGCTGGACGAGTCGCCCGGCATCCGTGTGGCGGCGCAGGTGGCGACTGAAGGAGAAGCGCAGCGCCTGCTGCGTGAACGCGAGGCGTTTGGCATCGTGTTGATCCCGTCCGGCCTGCAGCGCGAGCTGGGCAACGGCCGCAGCGCCTCTGTGCAGTGGTTCTACAACGGCCAGTTCTCGGCGCATGTGGGCGGCTTGAGCCGCGATGTGCGCACGGTCGTGGCCACGCTGTCGGCGGGTGCCGAGCTGACCGGTCGTGAAAAACGCGGTGCGTCGGTCAAGCAGGCGACTGTCGCCTATGAGCCGATCCGCATCCGGCTGGTCACGCTGTTCAACGAGAACGCGAACTACGAGTCTTTCCTCGCGCTGGCAGTGATCCCGGCGTTGCTGCAGGCGTTTGTTGCGCTGGCGGCCATCACCGCGATCGGCCGCGAGCTGAAAGCCGGCACGGTGCCGCAGTGGCTGGCCGCAGCCGGAGGTCGCTGGGGCCCGGCACTGGCGGGCAAGCTGGTCATTCCGGCCGTCGCCTTTGGGGTGCAGGCGCTGCTGTACCTGGTGTTCTTCACCGCGGTGCGCGGCTGGGCGATCGAGGGCAGTGCGGGCATGGTGGTCGCGGGGCTGGCTCTGCTGATTGCGGCCTACCTCGGGCTGGGCACCTTGATGATCGCGGCGACATTGAACTTGCGGCTCGCGCTGTCGGTAGCCGCCTTCGTCACCGCGCCGGCCTTTGCGTTCTCGGGCCAGGGCTTTCCGCTCGTGGCGATGCCGGCGGCGGCGCGAGCCTGGGCCGAGGCGTTGCCGCTGACGCACTATCTGCAGCTGCAAAGCCGGCATTGGCTGGCCGGCGCGCCGGCGGCGTACGGCCTGAACGAGGCGTTGGTGCTGGCGGGCTTTGCGGTGGTGTCGCTGGCGCTGGGCTTCGTGTTGCTCAGCCGCCGCGCGGCGCTGCCAGCCGCGTGGGGGCGCGCATGAATGCACTGCGCGAGCTCGGCCGGGCGTTCATCGCCACCTGGCGGGCGATGCTGTCCGACAGCGCCGCGCTGACGCTGTTGTTCGCCGGCGGCATCGTCTACTCGTTCTTCTACCCGCTGCCCTACGCGAAAGAGAGCGTTCAGCGGGTGCCGGTGGCGGTGGTCGACCAGGACCGCAGCGCGCTGTCGCGCCAGATCACCCGCTACGCCTCGGCGCACCCGTCGATCAACGTGATCGCCGTCACGCCTGACCTGCGCGACGCGCAAGACCTGATCTGGCGCAACGAGGCGGCGGGCATGCTGTTCATCCCAGCCGGGCTGCAAAGCAAGGTCGCGGCCGGCCGCGCCGCCGAGGTCGAGGTGGCCGGCAACGGCGTCTACATGATGCTGAACAAGGCGGCGCTGAACGGTTTCGCCCAGGCGGTGGGCACGGTATCGGCCGGAATCGAGATCAAGCGCCTGTCGGCCACGACCCCGTCTGGCGCGCAAGCCCAGGCGCAGCGTTCGCCGCTGAGCCTGAACTCGGTCGCGCTGTTCAACGTGCGCGAAGGCTACGGCGCCTATGTGGTGCCCGCGGCAGCGGTGCTGATCATCCAGCAGACGCTGCTGCTGGCGGTGACGCTGATGTTCGGCACCTGGGCCGAGCGGGGCCACTTCCCGGTCCGGCGCAGCGCCGCGGGTTACGCCGGCATGCTGTGCGCCATCGCCTGCGTGCCGGTGATCAACAGCCTGTACTACTTCGGCTTCGTCTTCTGGTGGCAGGACTACCCGCGYGGCGGCAACTTCGGCGGGCTGCTGGCGTTCACGCTGCTGTTTGCTTTCGCGGTGGCGGCCTACGCCGTCATGATCGGCAACCTGTTCCGCTCGCGCGAGCGCAGCGCGCAGCTGCTGGTGTGCACGGCCATGCCGGTGATGTTCCTGTCCGGCGTCACCTGGCCGGTCGAAGCCTTGCCGGAGCCGCTGCAGGCGCTGCGCTGGCTGTTCCCGTCGACTCCAGGCATCCAGGGCTTTGTCGCGCTGAACCAACTGGGCGCCGACTTGAGCGAAGTCGCGGCCGAAGCCGCCGGCCTGGGCGGGCTGCTGGTGGCCAGCGTCGCGCTCGGCCTGTGGCGGTGGAAGCGCGTGGCCCGCGCCGATGCTCAGCGCCAGCGGCGCGCCGCCAACCCGCCCAGCGCGAGTCCGGTGGCGAAGAGGGCGTAGGTCAGCACACGGCTGCGCTGCGACATCCGGCGCTCGACGCCCGGCGACTGGCGCGCGGGCACCAGGGCGTAGTCGGTGGCCGCGGCCAGGGCCGCAATGCCGGCGGCGCCGGCCACCAGGCCGGCAGGCGAGGGCGGTGGTTCGCGCCGGCACACCGCCTCGTCGTAGATCGCGGCCCAGAGTACCGAGCTGCCGGCGTGCACGGCTGCGCCC
>NZ_JBFUGE010000452.1:0-4911 GCF_056403075.1 Ideonella sp. P3_A4
ATCCAGAACGTCAACGCCTACCACTCACGGCTCAAGGGCTGGCTGCGCCGCTTTCGCGGTGTGGCTACCACCTACCTGCACCACTACCTGGGTTGGTTCAGGGCTGTTGACCGCTGCGCGCCGCGCCACCTACCTCCGGAGCAGCTCCTCAGCCTCTCCCTCGGCCGATTCGCTCATCCATAGGCAATGCGCAAAGAGCCAAAACAAAGGCCCCCGCAGGAGCCCCAGGAAAGCGGCTAGGGGGCGGGAAAAGTTGAGAAATCCCGCCCCGCTGACCTTGATGCCTTAACGCCGGCCGACCAGCGCCGACTTCTTGACGCTCGCCAGACCGGCTACGCCCTGCGGCACGCCAGGCTCGACCGACACCAGCGTCACGCCGAGCGTGGTGCCGGTGTTGGGGTCGGCCCCTTGCACCAGCCGCAGCGCACCCAGGTAGCGCACGCCCGCGGACGCGCCGTGCCAGCCGAACTTGGTCTTGACCGTGTCGCCCACGGCCACGCTGGTGGGCAGGCCACGCACGTGCAGCGGCACGGGGCCAGCGCTGGGCCAGACCAGCCACGACGACAGAGTGAAGGCCGTGCTCACGCCGTCGGCCGGCGCAAAGCCGTGCACGCAGGCGCTGTAGCTGCCACCCGCCGGCATGCGCAGCGTCACCATCTCTTCGGCCGACCCGCCCGCACTGGACGCCACCAGGTTGCCGCCCTGGTCGTAGACGAACAGGTCGAGGTCGTCGGCGCCATGGCCCGAGGTGTCGGCGTCGTACAGCGCAAAGCGGGCCGCCAGCGTGCCGGCCGCGACGTTGAAGCTGAAGGTCTTGGTGCCCGCTTCATTGGCGCGGCAAGCCGCGTCGCCATTCGAGTTGGCCGACTTGGTGACCACGCCATCGGTGCGCGTGGCCGGCATCAGCCCGCCGCTTTGGGAGCTCAGGTCACCCGCATAGCCGAACTGGTAGCTGGCCCGCAGCGTGTCCTCGGCCTTGGTGCTGACCAGGCTGCCGGGGCCGGCGAAGTTGGTCAGCCGCGCCATGATCGGGCTGCGCACGTTGTGCGTGCCGTCGCTCCAGACCAGGGTGCCCTGGTTCCACGCGCCTTGCGCCGCGCCATTGCCGGTCAGCGTGACAGTGAAGCGGCCCTTCTGGCCTTTTTCCAGCGCCAGGCTGGGCGGGCTGACGCTGGCATTGAAGCCGGCCACGTTGATGCTGGCGTTGAAGGTGGCGGCGTCGCCGGTCAGGTTGCGCACCGTGCGGTGGAAGGTCACCGTGCCGGGCACGTCGGCACTGAACGATGCCAGGTTCAGGTCGGCCGCGTCGATCGAGCCGAGCGACTGGCAGGTGGCCGAGTCGGCCGCCAGCAGGCCCTGGCCGCAGAGGTAGCGCCAGTAGTCGGTCGGGTCGATCTGGTACAGCAGCCCCGGGTCACTCGAGCCGTTCGGGTTGACGTGGCCGGCGCCGTAGCCGATGAAGGCGGTGTCCGGCGTGCCGTCGGCCAACTTGACCGGGCCGGCACTGGTCATCAGCGCCGACTTGATCGACGCCGGGCCCCAGTAGTTCGGGTGTTTCTGCTTCAGCAGCGCGGCCAGGCCCGCGATGTGCGGGCTGGACATCGACGTGCCTTGCAGGTATTCGGCAATGGTGTCGGGCACCACGGTGCCTGCGATCACGCCGTCGTGGTAGGCCTGGTCCGGCTGCGTCACGGCGTAGGCGGCCAGCACGGCGACACCAGGCGCGGTGATGTCGGGCTTCATCACGGTCGGCGTGGCCATGTTGGGCCCGCGTGACGAGAAGCTGGCCATCACCGGAGCGATGACGCCCGGGGCTTGCCCCGCGACACCCATCGCCGCAGTGGCGCCGGGCAGCGCGGCGTAGGCACGTACTGCGTCGCGGTTGGCGATCGGCAGGTGCACGGTCGGCAGCCAATGGGCGTCGTCGTTCAACGTGTCCGAGCCGCCGCCGGGCAAGCCGGCCGGCGCATTCGTCAGCACCATGCCGACGCCGCCGGCCTGCAGCACGGCCAGGCTCTTGTCGGTGCGGGCCGAGGTGCCGCGGTCGCAGGCGACGACCTTGCCGGCCACCTTGGCCGGGTCCAGCCCGCCAACGAAGCACAGGCGGGCGTCTTCACTGGTCTTGCCCGGTGCGATGGCGTCAGTCGACAGAATCATCGCGGTGGCGGGCAGTCCCTTCGATTGCGACGCGCCGTTGTAGACGCTGCCGTCGCCGAAGGTGGTGTCGGCCTTGAAGAAGCGGTCGTGCGTCGACGCCGCCACCGTGGTCAGCCACGGGCTGTTGTGGGCCACGGCGGTGCCGGGGCCTGAGTTGCCGGCCGAGGCCGAGACGAACACGCCGGCGGTCGCCGCATTGAGGAACGCGACTTCGACCGGGTCGAGCAGGCTGGTCTGCGAGCCGCTGATCGAGAAGTTGATGACATCGACGCCGTCGGCCACGGCCTGGTCGATCGCGGCCACCGAGTCGCCGGTCCAGCAGTTGTTCTGGAATGCGCCGGTGCCGGCGTTGAACCAGCTCCAGCAGACCTTGTAAGCGGCCAGCCGCGCGCGCGGTGCCATGCCCGAAATCGGGCCGATGTTCTGCGTGTGCGAGATCGCTTCGGCGTTCGCATTGCCACCAGCGGTCGACGAGGTGTGGCTGCCGTGGCCGGTCACGTCGCGCGGCGCGCCGGGGAATTCGTACCAGGCGACTGGCAGGCCGGTGGACTTGAAGACCGCGTCGAACGCCTTCGCGCCGATGACCTTGTTGTTGCAGTGCTTGGCCGGGTCGAAGCCGGGTGCGGCGACGCAGCTGCCGCTCCAGCCGGCCGGTGCCGCGCCGTAGGCCAAGGTGCCGCCGGTCTTGACCGGCTTGCCGTTGGCATCGACCTGGTCGTAGAACGAGGCGTTCTCGGGCTGGAAGCCGCCATCGACGATGCCGATCACGACGTCTTCGCCCTTGATCAGCGTGCCCTTGCGGTCTTGCGACCAGACGCCGCCGGGCAGGTCGAGCCCGAGGAAGTGCGGCGTGTAGTTGGTGTTCAGCTCACGTGGCGTGTCCAGCGTGACGGCCAGCACGCCGGGTGTCAGCGCCAACTGGCGCGCCTGCGCGTCGCTCAGCAGGGCCGAGAAGCCGTTGAAGCTGTAGTGGTAGCGATGCAGCAGCTTGACCGGCCCGTTGACCTTGGCCAGCGCGGCGCGCTGTTGCTTGTCCAGGTGCGCCACATAGGCCTGCACCTGCGGTGCGCGCGCGTTCAGGCGCAGGCCTTCGGCGACCTGCGTCGCGGCCAATCCGGGCACGCCGCCGCGGTAGGACGCGGCTGGCGCATCGGCCAGTTGAACGATGTACGGGTGGGCCGCAGCGCCGGCGGCTTGTGCCGCGCCGGCCGCCATCGCCAGGCCACAGGCCAATGCGATCGGACCTCTTGTGAAGGGTGAAGCCATCTCGAATTCCTCATCGGTTGGAGAGAAAAGCAAGGCCCGCGGGCAGGGCACTGCCGGTTCGGCAGCGCCTTGCGGGTCACTGCAAGAGCGCGGACCTGGCGCAGCACCCCTGCAGGCATCACGCCAGTGCGGGGCAGTCTAGGCAGCGTGTTTTTCAGCCCCTACCGTGGGAACCCGTGGAAACTGGCCCGGTCAGACTCGGTGCCACACTTCCCCCCCTAATTCAAAGGAGAGCGCATGAAGAAGATTCCGTGGGGCAGGCCCGGCCTGCTGGCGGCCTGCGCGTTGGGCGTGCTGCAGGTGGCCTGCGCGGCGCCTCCGCCAGCCAAGACCGCCCCAGCCGACACCAGCGCGCTGTCGCGCCAGATCCGCGAGCAGATCGGCGACGCGGCCTGCAGCGCCAACGACCAGTGCCACACGATGGCGATCGGCCACAAGGCCTGCGGTGGCCCGGAGACCTATGCCGTCTGGTCCAGTGCGGCCAATGACGGCAAGAAGCTGCGGGAACTGGCCGACGCCTACACGCAGGCGCGCAAGCAGGAGGCCGAACAGTCGGGCCGGGTGTCGGACTGCTCGATGGTCAACGACCCCGGCGCACGCTGTGAAGCCGGACGCTGCGTGCCGGCGGGGCGGTCACCCGCGGTGATGTAGCCGCACCGTCGATCGGCCCCAAAAAAAACGCCACCCGAGGGTGGCGTTTCTCATGGGGCGAGCCCGCTCAGCTGGGCTGGCCGCGATGCGGGTCGAACGGCAGCGTCAGCTGGCTCAGGTCCTTGCGGGTCTCGACCAGCACCAGCGGGCCTTCGTCGACCACGGCCACCGGCGGCCGTTCGCGCGGCACATGCACCGGCGGCGGCTCGGCGGCCATCGCGTCCTGCGCGGCGCGGATCTTGTCGGTGTCGGAGTTGACCCAGGTCAGGCCGGCGGTGTCGGCAATGCGCTGCAACTCGTCCAGGGCCAGCACATAAGGCTCGACGCGTGCCGATGCCGGTGTCGGCGCGGGGGCCGGCGGCGGCGGTGCCACAGCCTCCACGCTGACGGCCTGCTCGGTGACCGCCGTTGCGGCGCGTGCCGCGGCGATCGGATCGGCGTTCAGTTCGGTGCCACGGTCTGCCCGCTCAGCACGCTCGCTGGGTTCACCACGCTCTGCGCGCTCACCACGTTCTCCACGTTCCCCACGCTCACCGCGTTCACGACGCTGGCGCGGTTCACGCGGCTCGCGGCGTTCGCCTTCGGCGGCTTCGGCCACGGCCGGCACGGCGGTCGGTTGCTCGTCGCTGACATCGGCGGCGGTGTCGCCTTCGGTGCCCGGCGCGTCGGCATCGCCTTCGGCGCCTTCAGCGCGTTGGCCATCGCGGGCCTCTTCACGGCCACCGCGGCCACGGCGACGACGACGACGGCGGGCCTCGCCCTCGCCACGTTCGCCTTCCGGCGCGGCGCCGCCTTCGGCGACCACGCCCTCGGCGGTGCGCTCGATCACATCGGCAT
>NZ_JBFUGE010000453.1:0-4903 GCF_056403075.1 Ideonella sp. P3_A4
GTACATGCCCATGCTGCGCGTGTCGGAGAAGTAGTTGTTCTCGAAGCGCACGCCGCGGTTCTCGCCGGTTGCGTCGCCGGCCACCGGCTCCATGAACATCGAGACGAGGTTGCTGGCCGCGCCGATGAAGATGTTGTTGCGCACGCGCAGCTCACCCTCGCGCATCCCGATCTGGAAGTTGCCGTCCTGGAAGGGCTGGAAGGCCGCGCGCCAATCGACCGCCGCCGGGCCGAACACGTTGTGGTGCACATCCGTCAGGCCTTTGAGCTGGCTGATCTGGATCGCCTCGGTGCCGGTGCGCAGCACGCGGTTGTTGAAGATCTTCCAGTTGCGGATCGCGTGCTGCGGCTGGCCGCTGCGGCTGCCGATGTACATGCCCTCGCTGCCGGTGTCGTGGATGTACATGTCGTGCACCGAGACGTCTGCCATCGTCGCGGTGCTGTCGTTGTCGGTCTTGGCCAGGAGGCCCGCAAAACCGAGCCGGGTGATCTCGATGTACTCGAGCTCGAAGGCTGTCGCGCGGCCGCCGATCGCGAGGCCCGACACGCTCTCGACCGAGTGCTCGTCGTCGACCGTGATGCCGTAGCGGCCCTGGCTGTTGGCGAAGGCACCGCCGCGGTGGCCGGGGTAGGCCGCGTCGCCGGTCAGCGAGATCGGGTCGTAGCGACCGGTCAGCACCCAGTTCGAACCACCGGCGAGCTTGAGCAGGTAGTAGTGGCCGAGCCCGCCGACACGCACCTGGCCGCCCTGATTGGTGATGACCAGCCGCCGATCGAGGCTGCGCTGCGGCAGGTTGCCGATGTAGATGAACTTGAAGTGGCCGGGGCGCAGGTAGAGCCTGTCGAGGTGGGCCCAGTCGACCTCGGGGAACGTGGCCTGGATGTCGGCCAGGTAGATCGTCGTGTCGGTGATCTTGCCGGGCAGGCTGGCCGGCAGCGTGAAGGTCAAGCTCGGCACGCCGTAGACGCCGTCGACCGGGGGCCAGTCGGCCGCCGCGGCGAAGCGTGGGGCGATCAATCCCACCACGCACACCAGACTTGCAAGCCAGGCGGCCCAGCGCCGCGCAGCACCGCCGCGAATCTTGTTCATCGTCTGCTCCCTGTGTCGCGGGCGCCGGCCGGCTGTACCGGCTCAGCGCCCGTCAGTCCGGTTCACTCGTCAGCGTCGTCGGTGGTCTCGATCGCCGACTGTTCGGCCAGCGCCTGGCCCAGCACCGAATCGCTGGCCATCGCGTTGCCCGGCCGCAGCGGGAACTGCTTGGTCGTCTTGACCACCTGGCCTGGCGAGAGCGCGACGTTGTTGAGCTTGACGACCTGGCCGTAGACATCGGTCAGCTTGAAGTCGTATGGCCCGGTGCCCATGCCGCCCGGCGGGATGAACACGTTGTACATCTCGCGCGGCGAGATCTTGTAGGTGCTGCCGCTGCCCGTCACGCGCCAGGCCAGCTTGGCCACCGGGTAGCGGTGGTCGCGCACCTGCACCGAGGTCCACCACTGGCTGGAACCGGGGTCGAAGTACAGCGAGAGCGTCGGCGGCGTGCAGGCGACGTACTTCCAGCGGATCGGGATACGGCCCTGCACCAGGTCGGCGATCTGCGCAAAGGCCTCCTGGTCCAGATCGACATCACCCGGCGCGCACTCGGGGCAGCGGTCGTCGATGCGCACCTGCACCGATTTGCCGTTGGCCGGGTTGGTGACGACGATGCAGCCGCCGCAGGCTTTCGCGCCGTCGTAGTCGGTGTGGTTCATCGCCGCCGTCAGGATCGTCGGCGGAGGAAAGCTGCAGTTGCCGCCCTCGGTGTACTGGTAGAACGTGCCGTCGCCTTCGTGCACCGTCTTCCAGCCACCGGTCGCCTGCTGCTGGGCGCTGGCGCCCGCAGCGGCCAAAGCCAGCGCGATGCCGACCCATGCCTTCAAAGTCCTCATTCCGCTCATGCTCGCCTCCTCGTGTGGTTGCGCAGCGATTGTGCGAAGGGGCGCGGCGGCTGTGTGCAAGCGCTGCCAGCTGGCGCGCAATAAAGGCTTCCAGATGTATCAGCAACGCCTCGGCCTGTTGGCGCTACGCCTCTTCCGCGGGGCAATGCAAAACCGGCGCGCGAGGCGCGACGCCAGGCTCACGCTCGCCGGGCTCCTTGAACAGGGTCTGGATCGCGTCCAGAAAATGGGTGGACGGTGGGTTCAAGGTATTGAACGAGCGGCCGGTGTCGTCTTCCTGCTCGATGAGGAAGTTGCCGACTTGCAGCTGCCCGACGAGCCACTGCACGAAGGCCGTGACGTTCGGTGCGATCGCACGTTTGCGGTCCTCGTCGCGGCCAAAGTTGATCACCTGGCCACGGATGCCGTTCACACCCGGATCGAGGTCGATGCCCAGGTGGTTGCCACCCCAATCGTAGGCAAAGGGAATCCACAGCTTGTTGGCATACACCTGTTTCACCACACCCGGTTTCACCGAGACGCTGGATTCGTTCATCGATTTCGGGTCCGAGGAATGGTCGATCACCGAGACCCAGGTCTTCCACTGTTCCAGCACCCGATCCAGGGACAGGAAGGTCAGGCCATACCAAGGTCCGGTATTGACCTCCTTGTCCTTCTGGCCGTCGTGCCACTTGTGTAGAGCGCGCGGAAGTCGTCTGGCAACGGCGCGCCGATCTTGGCCGACAGACGATCCAACTGCGCGTCGGTCGCGCCGGGGTTCAAGTCGGCCGCCACCTCAGGCAGGTGTCGCGCCAGCCACACATCCAGATCGGCCAGCGGACCTGCCGCAAGGCCGCGCGCTCGGGCCAATGCCGGCTCCACACCCAACAGTGCAATGGCCTTCACCATCTGCCGGCGGCGGCGCGACAGCCCCGAGGTCTCGTTCGGAATTCTGTTCATTTTGTCTCCCTGATCAGACATGTCGCGCGATCATCCCGGGCCGGCTACGTGGTGAGCAATCGTGACGCGCCGGCACGCATCGGCGACTCACCGAGTGTCCTTGTCCCCGATGGCCTTGCAGTGGCTCGAAATGCGCGTCCAACGCTGCACGCTTTCGATTTCGGGTTCATTCGAAGCAGATGCCCCACCGCCACGAATGGCGGCGATCTGCTGCCGCAACGCCGCGGCCTCTTCGGGTGGCGCGACCCGGGCCCGGGCTTCCATCTTCTCGATGACCGGCGCCATCGCCTGGGCCACCTGGGCAGGCATGGGCTGCGGCGCGGCCGGCGCAGGCTTGCTCTTCAACGTCTTCTCCCACTCGTCCGGGCCGATCTTTCGCAGCGAGATCTGCTGCGCTCGGCCTTCGCAGGTGAACGAGGCCGTCAACGAGTCGCCATGCGTTTCGCTTTTGGCGCGGCAGTTGCCGGCGGCGATGGAAGTGGCCGGGCCCTGGCATTCGTTGTGCGGACCGTCGCCGGGATACACCGTGACCACGGGCTGGGGGGCCGACGGCGACTTGGTGGTCACCGTGAGACGGCCGGTGGTGCCATCGGTTTGCTCGAGTCGCTCCATCACCCCCATCGGGGTTACCCAACGCGTGGTGGAGGTCAAGTCGACCCGGTACAGCCCGGGTGGCGGGATCGCCTGGGCCAGGCACGACATGGATGGAGCGAGCAGGAGGCAGGCCAGGGGCCAGGCCGGGGAAGAAACAGGTTTCATCGGAAGGGGCCGGAGCTTGTCAGATCATCGATTCGCAGGGGTGGACCAAGACACTTGCGAGGAACGGTCGCGCGAAAGCGGCTGACCAGAGCGTCGGCGCATTGTTCACGCCCCTGATCCGTCTTTGCTGAACGCGCGATGCTGCCAACTTCGCGCGATCGCAGCAAATTCAGTTCTGGGGGGATGCAACCCGGGCGCCTGAGGCAGGCCAGCGATAAGCCATCACGCACTCGAGCGGGTACGCGTTCTCGCACACAGATCCGAGCTGGTTGCCGCCGAGCAGCCAGACCTGTTGCGCATCGTGGCGCAGGTAGAAGCCGACGTGGCCCTTCCAGCTGTCGGGGGCTTCGCGCCAGAGCACGGCGATGCAGCCGGGCCGTGGCGTGTCGATGACCTCACCCCAGTCGAGCCAGGTACGCGCAAGCGCCAGGCCGGTGCCGGTCACGCCCACTTGCCCAAGACACCAGTGCACGAACGACGAGCACCACGAGACCTTGTCGTCGTAACCGGCGATATTGGTGCCAGCGTGGTACGCGGTGATGCGTGGGTTGCACTGGCCTTCGGGCCAGGCCGCCACGCCCACTTCACCGAGTGCGACGTCCAGCCAAGGAGCGTCGGCACTCATTGAGCATCCTCCGCACCGTGGACATCGGAATTCACCTTGGGAGCGGCCCGGCGGCTCATGCGGCAGCGAACTCTCGGTGGTATCTGACGAAGCCGCGCTTGGCCTGACCGTCAAAGCCTTGGCGTTCGAAGAACCGGTGCGCGTCGGTGCGGCCCACTGCGCTCATCACCATGATCTTGCTGCAGCCAGCGTCGCGGCAACACGCCTCGGCATGCCGAAGCAACCTCTCGCCGATCCGCGCGCCGCGGCACACCTCATCGACGACGAGGTTCTCGATCAGCGCGAAAGGCTGGTGTCCGAACATTACGTCGGCGCAGAGACTGAGCAACAAAGTGCCACAGACCTCGTCGTGCCGCTCTGCCACCAGCAAGCACGTGGCCGGATCCCTGGCAAGTTCCGCCAGGCGCTCGGGTAGCACTTGCACCGACGGGTTGGTGACGAGCTGGCGATAGAGCGCTTCAACGGCCACAGCGTCCGCCGCCACGGCGCGTCGGACGAAGACATCGGCCGACATCAGCCCGTCACCCCGTCGGCGCGAAACATTGCCTTGATGCCGCGCACGGCTTGGCGGATGCGGCTCTCGTTTTCGATCAGCGCGAAGCGCACATGGTCGTCGCCGTGGTCACCGAAGCCGATGCCGGGGCTC